>NZ_JAHDIG010000056.1:24533-32404 GCF_020630935.1 Bernardetia sp. | reverse complement strand
CAAGACTATTTAGAACAAGTCGTCTTTGCATAAATCTTTCATGCGTTTACCCTAGAACATCAACAACTTTTATCTCATTCTTTCAAGATATTTTACGCTACTCCGATGCAGTTACAATTCAAACGTACTGAAAAAAATAATTTTCCTTTGCAGGGCATCTTGATAAAAGGAAATGATATTCAAAAGTGGATTTTTGAGATGGATGCAATGCAAATTAGTGTAGAGAAAATTTATCCTCTTAAAAATACTTCTGATGACACTTTTTTTGGTTGTCTGATAGTTTTTAATAACTCAAATAATGGAATAGATAAACAATACTTGAGAGCGAATCAGCTTTTTCAATGTATAGAAGGTACTTTATTTCTTCCAGAACATACTACTATTTTTCCTTTATTGAATCAAAGCGAATTAGAAGAGTTGTGTACATCTAACCAATATCTTTTTTATCCAAATTTTGAGACAAAGTCTAGTCTGATTGAACTTTCCGATTACGTAACACTCAAAGATTTACTCAGAATTGGAATGCCAAAAACGGATTTTCAAAATTCTTTCAAGCCGAGAAAACCAGCCAAGTCAGTTTCCATTCCAAAAGAAATTAGAGCTTTTCAAGTAAAGCCTATTTCAGCAGAAGATTATCTAAAGCACTTAGAAGAAAGTATTTTTAAAGAGAAAGACGAAAAAGATGATGATTTTCTCAATGATAAACCTCTCTCATTTTGGGAGAAAGAAAAACTAAACCTTCTCAAAAAAGCCTTTGGAGATAGAAAAGATATTAAAAAAGACAAAGATGGTAATCCGATTTTAGATGATAAGAATGTGCTTCATACACTAGGAAAACTAAAAGGTTTTTTCTCCAAAGAAACCGACCAAGAGTTCATAAATAATCTTTATCAAGATTATGAAGAGTTGGAAAGACGAAATCAAAGTAAGATTGATAAGCTGATGGAACTCTTTGAAACCAATCCAGAAGAGGCTCTAAAATACGCCATTCCAACAGATACAGAAGGAACATCAAGAGGAACAACAGCAGGAGAAATTGAGCTAAACAAACGTTGGAACGATTTTGGGCTTTTCGGAACGTCAAATAACAGAGGAGGAGGTACAGCACCATTAGCAGACAACACCTTTCAACGCTTGAGGGATAAATACCGACAAACAGCTACAGATTTAATAGAAAAAGGCGATTATAAAAAGGCAGCTTTTATTTATCTAAAACTTTTAAAAGAACGCTATACGGCTGCGAGTCTTTTAGAAAGGGGAAAATTCTATCAAGATGCAGCTCTCATTTATCTACAAATCAATAATAAAAATAAGGCTGCCGAATGTTATGAGAAAGGAAATATGATAAAAGAAGCCATAGAAATCTATAAAGAACTGAATAAAGATGAAAAGGTAGGCGATTTATATAACTCTATTGATAGAAAAAAAGAAGCTAATTTTTACTTTGAAAAGGTAATAGAACAGCATAAAAATAGTCGAAGATATATTGCAGCAGCACTTTTATATAGAAATAAAATGCAAAAGCCAATGAAAGGACAAGAACTCTTATTGGAAGGTTGGGAAAAAAATATTGATGCTTTCAACTGCCTAAACAATTATTTTGTAAATCTTCGAAATGATACAGAAAATGAGGAAATAATTGAAGAAAAACTAAGTGAAATCTATGATAATGCTACCTCAAGAAACGCAGAACGAACTTTTTTGGAAGTATTGAAGCTAGAATACGGCAAAGAACAAAGCAAAAAGCTAACTTTATCCATACGTGAAATGGCATATAAAATCATTTCCAAAAACTTAAAAACAGATACAAGTATGGCAGAACACCTTAAACCTTTCAATCCAAATGACAAAATGATGACAAAAGAAGCTGGGCGTTTTCGTGTCAAACGTTAAAACATAAAAAATAGCTCTAACTATCTCCAATAAAGCGTACTTTTGAAGGAAAGCATAATTTTTGTTACAACTTGTAAGGAGTAAGGAGAAGGCATGCCTTTTCCCTGCCGTTGTGTATATCTATATTGCCATTGTTGGTGTCCTCACCAACGACCTAAAACTCAACCAACCAATTATGAAAAAAAATCTTATTCTATCATTACTAATTGTATTTTTTGTCTGTATTTCCAACATCACAAAAGCTAATCAGATGTTGATTGCGATGGATGAGACACAGAAAAACCACTTGAAAGCCTACGGAATTGCCTTTGCTGTTTTGAAGCAAGAAATGACTGTCGAATGGCTTCTAAATTATCGTGGAGGTAGTTTTATGTTTGACTACTCACGAGTGTTTGAGGAAGAAATGCGCCTACGTGGAGTAAGTTTTGAAATAATATCAGAAGCACAAGCCAATCAGATTCGTAATCAGATTGCAAAAGCTGATGTCAATCAAGATGTTGTCAAGCTAGAAGTTGCTCCAAAAATAGCTGTATATTCTCCAAAATCGAAGCAGCCGTGGGATGATGCTGTTACACTTGTTCTTACCTATGCCGAAATTCCGTATGACGTCATTTTTGATGATGAAATTATGCAAGATAAACTCCCAGAATACGACTGGTTACACCTTCATCACGAAGATTTCACTGGACAGTACGGAAAGTTTTATGCCAGCTATTCAGGGCAAAAATGGTATCAAGACCAGCAGAGAGAGTATGAAGAAGTAGCTAAAAAATATGGCTTCAAAAAAGTTTCAGAGCTAAAACTTGCTGTTGTGAAGAAAATTCAAGGCTACTGCTTGGGTGGTGGATTTATGTTTGCTATGTGTTCGGCAACCGATACGTATGATATTGCACTTGCAGCCGAAGGAATTGATATTTGTGATAGAGTTTATGATGGCGACCCAGCCGACCCAGCAGCCAATAAAAAACTCAAATTTGACAATACATTTGCTTTCAAAGACTTTAAACTTGTATTGAATCCATTTGAATACGAATACTCAAACATAGACAACAGTTATCGTCAGCGTACAGGTATTACAGAGAAGAATGATTATTTTGAGTTGTTTCAGTTTTCTGCCAAATGGGATCCTATTCCTACTATGCTTACCCAAAATCATCAAACAAAAATCAAAGGATTTATGGGACAAACTACAGCTTTTAGAAAAGATTTAGTCAAGTCAGATGTTGTGGTAATGGGAGAATTCAAAACTGTAAATGAAGTGCGTTATATTCACGGAACAATGGGAAAAGGAACGTGGACATTCTATGGAGGACACGACCCAGAAGATTATCAGCATTACGTAGGAGAGCCTCCAACCGACTTAAATCTCCATCCACAATCTCCGGGGTATAGGTTAATTTTGAATAATATTCTTTTTCCTGCTGCCAAGAAGAAAAAACGTAAGACTTAAACTTGAATAATGGTAAGTGATAAATGAGTTGATAAAGTGAATTTAGAGTACTGGACATGAACAGATATTTGCTGTTCTGTGAGTCACAGAACAGGGAAAAGTGCCTTTCGTTGGTATTTTAGTGTAGCGATACCAACAACGTTTTATCTCATGTCCAGTATTCTAAAGTGAATTATTCAACTTCTTTAAAGTCTTTAAAAAAGGCTTTCATAAAGTTTTAATTAATTTATTGTTCACCATTTATAATTTACCATTAGCTTCGCTGAATAAATATTTCATCCCTTATCATTTCATTTATGCTTCTTCAAAAACAAATTGCCGAACTAGAATCTTATATTCCAAGAATGGAACAAGTAAACTCAAAAGTTACACATTCGACGGTGGGTTGGCAAATAGACCATAGCTTGCGTGTTATTTATGGAGTAAGCCAACAGATGGAAATATCCAATCCAAATGAATTTGAATCAAAATTCAATTTCACAAAACTCATAATCATGACTACTGGATATATTCCGAGGGGAAAAGCAAAAGCTCCAAAAGCAGTTCGAAATGAAAATCCAATTACGGAAGAATCTATCAGAGACCTAGTAGAAAAAATAAAAGAACAAATTTTGAAATTAAATACATTGGATAAAAACGCTCATTTCGAACATCCATATTTTGGGAAGTTGAATAAAAAAGAGGCAATTCGTTTTTTAGGTATTCATACAGGGCATCATTTAAAAATTATTCGTGATATGCTAAATTAAAAAACAGTAGAAGGGCTTTTTCAATTTTAAAAAGTCCTTATTTTTTTGCAATTTTGTATGTTAATTATTCAAATAATATCTTCAACGACGGCTTATGCCTGATTGAAAAAGAGAATCATGCTGAAAAAATCCTTATTTATAAAAATAATCAAAATCACTTGGGCAGCCTTCGGACTAGGGCTATTTTTTGTTACAATGTGGGTTTTGGCAATTCAAGAAGACTTTGGAGGTTATTTTGGTGGAATGCCAGACCTCAAAGAATTAGAAAATCCTAATAGTAATGTTGCTTCCGAAATCTATTCTTCTGATGGAGTTTTGATGGGAAAGTATTATAGAGAAAACAGAACGCCTGTTCCTCTTGATGAAATTTCTCCTAATGTAATTAATGCTCTAGTAGCTACAGAAGATATACGTTTTAGAGAACATTCAGGTATAGACTTAATCAGTTTGATGCGTGTAGCTAAAGGACTTATTAGATTTAAGCCAGACGGAGGAGGAAGTACAATTTCGCAGCAGCTTGCCAAAAATTTGTTCAGTACTCGTACAGAACGCTATCATGGAGCATGGACAACACCAGATAATAATAAAATTCTCAGAATGGGAATTATTAAGTTTAAGGAATGGATGCTTTCAGTGAAGTTAGAACGTTCTTACACGAAAGATGAAATTTTGTATTGGTATCTCAATACAGTAGATTTTGGTAGAAATGCCTTTGGAATAAAAGTAGCAGCAAAAACCTACTTTGATAAAGAACCTATTGACCTCACACTTCCAGAAGCTGCAACACTTGTCGGAATGCTTAAAGCTCCTACTTATTATAATGCTATCGGAAATCCAGATAAATCTAAGTTTCGTAGAAATGTTGTCTTTGGACAGATGAAACAATACAATTATATCACTAATCAAGAATTTGAAGAGTTAAAAAAAGAACCTCTTGTAACCAATGAAAATTATAGCGAAGTAGATGCTCATCATAACGGGCTTGCTCCTTATTTCAGAACTGTGGTTAGAAATAGAGTAATGCAATGGTGTAAAGAAAACGGATACGATTTGTTTGCTGATGGTTTGAGAATTTATACTACCATTGATTCAAGAATGCAACAGCACGCTGAAGGGGCAGCAAAAGGACACATGAAAGAGCTTCAAGCCAACTTTTTTAAGCAATGGAAAGGCAAAAATCCTTGGCGAGACGAATATGGAAAGGAAATAGAAAACTTTTTAGAAAGAGCGCAAAAAAGAACAGAGCGTTATCGTCTTACAAGAGAAAAATATGATGGCGATTCTGCTTTGATAGCTCAAGATATGGAAAAGCAGATGAACGAGCCTATCAAAATGAAGGTATTTGATTGGAATAGTGAAGGATTTGAAAAAGATTCTGTTATGACACCATTGGATTCCATCAAATATTACAAGCATTTTATGCACATCGGAATGATGGCAATGGATCCACATACTGGACAGATAAAAGCATGGGTAGGTGGAGTAAATCACAAACATTTTCAATTTGACCACGTACAGCAAGGACGCAGACAACCAGGTTCTACCTTCAAACCTATTGTATATGCAACAGCTATTTCAGAAAAGAAATTTCATCCTTGTTTTCAAGTTACAGATGTTCCAAAAACATTTAACTTAGAATCTGGGGGAACTTGGACAGCCAAAAATAGTGGTGGGTATAGTGGACAAACCATGACACTTCGCCAAGGTTTGGCTCGTTCGGTCAATACAATTGCAGCTTACCTTATTGGAGAGCTAGATGCTAAGAATGGCGCAAGTAAAGTCATTGAGTATGCTCGCAGAATGGGGATAGAAGCTCCTTTAGACCCTGTTCCTGCTCTTGCATTGGGAGTAAGTGATGTTTCTGTTTATGAAATGGTTGGGGCGTATGGAACATTCAATAATGAAGGTAATTGGACAGAGCCTATTTTCATTACTCGTATAGAAGATAAAAACGGTCGTGTGATTCGTGATTTTTCTCCAAAAACTCGCCCTGCACTTTCAGAAGAAGATGCCAAAACAATGCTTTACATGCTTACAGGAGCAGGTGAAGAGCGAGGAGGTACAGCTTTAGGACTTTGGAAATATAAATTTAGAAAGGCTGGAGTTCAAATAGCAGGAAAAACAGGAACTACACAAAATTATTCTGATGGTTGGTTTATGGGAATGACAAAAAACCTAGTTGTCGGAACGTGGGTAGGAGGAGACGACAGAAGTATTCACTTCAATAATTATGCTTACGGACAAGGGGCAAGAATGGCTATGCCAGTCTTTGGAATGTTTATGGATTCCCTCTATATGGATTCTACCATTACAGATTATGTATTGCCAAAAGAGCCATTAATCAAAAAATCAGATTTGTCTATTGATGTAGATTGTAGTAAATACAATCGCTCTGGAATATTAGATACTATTCCTATTATGCCAACTAGAGGAAGTATAGAAGACGGAATTATGTAAAAAAAGTATTTTAATGATTAAAAAAGGAATTTTAAATTAGTTTTGAAGTTCCTTTTTTTAATTGAACTTTAGTATAAAAATAATAAAATGGGTCTTACAAGGTCAATTACAATTCAACTTCTTACAAACCACAGTCGTCTGTCTTCCTTTATGAAAGAGTTTTCTGAGAAAGTATGGACAATGAAAAGTTGGAGTGGTACTTATTCTTCTACGCCAATAGATGATAACGGTAATTTTGATTATCAAGATTTTGAAACGATAGAAGAAGTTTTTCATATTTTAGATGATAGTGAAAAGAAAAAACAAACAACAGCTTTATCTGTATATCACCCAATAACAGGGGAAGATTTTGGTTTACATTTCAATTTTTTAGATTATGAATATAGCAAGCAAAATAGTTATGAGCTAAATTTTGTCTTCGCAGCAGAAAAACGTCTAAAAAATGCTCCTCGCCATACAGATTTCAGTTATTATCTAAACGAATTAATTCCAAAGTTGGAAAAAATGGGTTGTATTCTATATTCTATAGAATGCTCTGAGTTTTAAATGAATTATACTTCGTTATTTCTTGCAATCCACAAAAAATATTTTTACCTTTGCAGTTCTGAAAAAATGCGTATTTTCTTGAAATTTGGATTAAATCGTATCAATTAAATTCTTATTAGATAGAAAATTCCTTTTTCAGACGTTGCTAATCTTATATTAAATTTTATTATAGCACGCTACTTAAATTCCTCACCTACGATATTACATTATAGGCTTAGGAGTGTTTGAAGAACCTACTGACAGCGATTCAGTTTGTTCCAATAGACTTTTAGAGAAGAACAGTATTTAAGTGGTCTAAACATTTTTTTCGGAAATGCCTACTATTCAACAATTAGTTCGCAAGGGACGCAAAGAAATCATTAAAAAATCGAAATCTCCAGCTTTGGATTCTTGTCCTCAGAAGCGTGGAGTATGTACTCGTGTTTATACGACTACACCTAAGAAGCCAAACTCAGCGATGCGTAAGGTTTCTAAAGTTCGTTTGTCTAATGGTATCGAAGTAATTGCGTATATCCCAGGCGAAGGACACAACCTTCAAGAACACTCAATCGTACTCGTACGTGGTGGTCGTGTAAAAGACTTACCAGGTGTTCGTTATCATATCGTTCGTGGTGCTTTAGATACCTCTGGAGTTCAAGGTCGTAAGCAATCACGCTCTAAATACGGCGCAAAACGCCCTAAACCAGGAGCAGCAGAACCTGCAAAGAAAAAATAATTTAAAGTAAGATAGAAGTTTGATGATTTGGTTTTCCATTTATCATTAATCACTTATCATT
>NZ_JAHDIG010000056.1:0-24433 GCF_020630935.1 Bernardetia sp. | reverse complement strand
TTATCATTAATCACTTATCATTTATAATTAATTTTCTTGATTGTTTCCTTTTTAAATTACTTTTTTAAAGAATTATTAGAAAGATTTTGATTCAAAATCTTTTTAAAAAACCTTGAGATAACTCATGAGAAAGCATAAACCAAAAAAGCGAGATATTCTTCCTGATCCAAAATTTGGTGATGTAGTAGTAACTAAGTTTGTAAATAACTTAATGTACTCTGGTAAGAAAAGTCTTGCTTACGAAATTTTCTACGGCGCACTAGACCGTATCGAAGAAAAAATGAAAAAAGACGATCCTTCTGTAAATGGATTAGAGATTTTCAAAAAAGCATTGGCTAATGTAACTCCAGGTGTGGAGGTAAAAAGCCGTCGTGTAGGTGGAGCTACGTTCCAAGTACCTACAGAAGTTCGTCCAGAGCGTAAAATGTCTTTGGGTATGAAATGGCTTATCAATTTCTCTCGTCGTCGTAACGAGCGCAACATGACTGACCGTTTGGCTGCTGAATTTATGGCTGCTGCAAAAGGTGAAGGTGCTGCTGTTAAGCGTAAAGACGATACACACCGTATGGCAGAGGCGAACAAAGCGTTCTCTCACTTCCGTTTCTAATAAATGGAATTAATGCCATTAAAAAATAGTTAAAGAATACAGAATGTAATGATTTGGTCAGACGATAGTTTCTCTAAGTCATTACATTTTGTTTATCTAATCATAAAAATTTCTTAACTATTTGTTAATCAGCTATATCAGTTTAAAAAAATAAGGAAATTTGAAATAAATTTTGTACTTTTGTGCAACTTAACGAAAAAGTCTTATTTATTCTCACTTGATATAGCGACTACTATACAACTAGAAGTTTTCTTTATCTCATTCATACATTAGTTACAATGTCTAAAAAAGACCTAAAATTCCGCCGAAATATAGGCATCATGGCTCACATTGATGCTGGAAAAACAACCACTACAGAGCGCATTCTCTACTATACAGGTATCAGTCACAAAATTGGTGAGGTACATGATGGAGCTGCGACTATGGACTGGATGGAGCAAGAGCAAGAACGTGGTATTACTATCACTTCGGCAGCTACAACAACTAGCTGGAAATACCCTACTGACGATAAGAGTATGGATATTGCTGGCAAAACAAACGAATATCAAATCAATATCATCGATACTCCCGGTCACGTTGATTTTACCGTAGAGGTAGAGCGTTCGCTTAGAGTATTGGATGGTTCAGTTGCTCTTTTCTGTGCAGTTTCTGGGGTTGAGCCTCAATCTGAAACTGTTTGGAGACAAGCAGATAAATATGGTGTTCCTCGTATTTGTTTTGTAAACAAAATGGATAGAGCAGGAGCAGACTTTTTCAGTGCAGTAAAAGATATCAAAGCTACTTTAGGTGCAAATGCAGTTCCTATGCAAATTCCTATCGGCTCTGAAGAAAACTTCAAAGGCGTAGTAGATTTGATTGAGAAGCGTGCTATCGTATGGGACGATGCTACTCAAGGTATGTCATTCAACACGATTGATATTCCAGCAGAATTGATGGACGAAGTAGAAGAGTATCGCAACAATCTTTTAGAAGAAGTTGCTGTAATGGATGAAGATTTGTTCATGAAATATGACGAAGATCCAGACTCTATCACTCCAGACGAAATCCGTGTAGCTGTTCGTAAGGCAGTTATGTCAATGACTATCTTCCCAGTTTTCTGTGGTAGTGCATTTAAAAACAAAGGTGTACAGGCTGTTTTGGATGCTGCATGTGCTTATCTTCCTTCTCCACTTGATTTGCCACCAGTAAAAGGTACAAATCCTGACACAGGAAAAGAAGAAGTACGTAACCCGAATGAAGATGAGCCTTTTACAGCACTTGCATTTAAGATTGCTACTGACCCATTTGTAGGTCGTCTTTGCTTTATGCGTGTGTATGCTGGTGCATTGGATTCAGGTTCTTATATCTTGAACAACCGTACTGGTAAGAAAGAGCGTATTTCTCGTTTGATGCAAATGCACTCTAACAAACAAA
Source organism: Bernardetia sp. (assembly GCF_020630935.1). Taxonomy (NCBI): domain Bacteria; kingdom Pseudomonadati; phylum Bacteroidota; class Cytophagia; order Cytophagales; family Bernardetiaceae; genus Bernardetia; species Bernardetia sp. The sequence continues at coordinate 22,413 of NZ_JAHDIG010000056.1, read as the reverse complement.
ATCCTATTGAAAGAGTAGGTGCTGGTGATATTTGTGCAGGTGTTGGTTTTAAAGAAATCAAAACGGGTGATACACTTACATCAGAGAAAAACCCATTAGTTTTGGAAGAACTTACGTTCCCAGAGCCAGTAATCGGATATGCGATTGAGCCTAAAAAGCAAGCAGACCAAGACAAACTTGCTTTGGCTATTACTAAACTCGTAGAAGAAGACCCTACACTTCGTGTAAATACAGACGAAGAAACTGGTCAGACTATTATCCGTGGTATGGGAGAGCTTCACCTTGAAATTATCATGGACAGAATGAAGCGTGAGTTTAAAGTAGAAGTAAACCAAGGTGCGCCACAGGTAGCTTACAAAGAAGCATTCACTAACAGTGTTGAACACCGTGAGGTATATAAGAAGCAGTCTGGTGGTAAAGGTAAATTTGCTGATGTTCAGTTTGAAATCGGACCAGCAGAAGATCCAGAAAACCAAAAAGAAGGCGTTCTTGAGTTTGTAGATGAGATTAAAGGTGGTGTAATTCCTAAGGAATTTGTACCTGCAATCAAGAAAGGATTTGAAGAAGCTATGAAAAATGGTGTACTTGCAGGCTTCCCAGTTGTGGGTATGCGTGTACGTGTATTCTTTGGTTCTTTCCACAGTGTCGATTCAGATGCTATTTCGTTTGAAATGGCTGCTAAAATGGGTTACAAAGAAGCTGGTAAGAAAGCAGGAGCAAAAATTCTTGAGCCAATTATGGATGTAGAAGTTGTTTGTCCTGAAGAATTTACAGGTTCTGTAATCGGTGACTTGAACCGTCGTCGTGGTATGCCTAAAGGTCAGCAAATGAAAGGTACAGGCGTTGTAATCAAAGCAGACGTTCCATTGTCAGAATTGTTTGGTTATGTTACTTCACTTCGTACTATCACATCTGGTCGTGGTGCTGCTTCACTTACATTCTCTCACTACTCAGAAGTGCCGAACAACATCGCAGAACAAGTAATTGCAGAAACTAAAGGTATGAAAACTGCCTAAGTTTTGAATTACTCTATATAAATTCAAATATTTAGTAGAGATTTGGTTTATACCCTAGGGGTTTTTGAAACCCTTAGGGTATGAATAATGAAAAATCAAGAGATTTTTATACAAGTCTTTCAAAACAATCTAACTCCCTACAAGGATGTCTCAAAAAATTAGAATCAAACTTAAATCTTACGACCATAACTTGGTTGATAAGTCGGCTGAAAAAATCGTTAAGGCTGTAAAAAATACTGGAGCAGTGGTTAGTGGTCCTATTCCATTGCCAACAAAGAAAGAGAAGTTTACTGTACTTCGTTCTCCTCACGTAAACAAGAAATCTCGTGAGCAGTTCCAACTTTGTACGTATAAGCGTCTTATCGATATTCACTCAAGCAGCCCTAAAACAGTAGATGCTTTGATGAAATTAGAGCTTGCATCAGGTGTTGATGTAGAAATCAAAGTCTAGTTTTTGTACTACATAGATTTTATAAAAAGCATTTTCTTACTAAATTTAGTGAGGAAATGCTTTTTTGTTGTATAATAAATTATTTTGTAGCTATGAAAATATGTATCTACTTATTTTTGATGGTGTTACTTTTTACTAATTGCCATTCAAAATCTCCTACCACTTTAAAAAGCTCAGAAATTGAGCAAAAAGAGGAGAGGATAAAAGTTTTATCTAAGCAAGTTAAAATATACTCTGAAATCTTAGATGCAGAGTATAGCTTGTTTAATGTAAACGGATTTGAAAGTAGTTTCTCATTTGGCGTAGGAGCATCTTCTTGGCACTACAAAATAGCCATCGAAGTAGAAAAAAAAGATGTAGATAAGTGGCTCAAAGGAATGTATGAAGCAGAAAATCCGAATGCAAAAGATTCGGTTTGGATAAATGATATGTTGAGCAACTTAGATAGTGCAAGAAAACAAAAGTGGGAGCGTATTATCAAAACTTCTACTCCAAAAAGATTTACCATGTCTGCTACCAACGGACGTAGTAAAGTAGCGATAATTTATTTTGATGAGGGAATAATCTTTCAAAGAATTATTCAAGATTGATAGTATATTTATTTAGAATAGTTCTAAAAAATGATATTTATCATTTTTATTTATGCCCTCTCTGCCGTATTTTTGCAGAAAATAAGATTGTCTATAATTAGTCTAAATAAATGAACTCTTCTTTTCCATCTTTGTATTGTTTATACAAAATTCTTTTTATCAGTTGTTGTTTTACTTTCTTTACAACTACTGGAATAGCTCAAAACCTTGAGAGTAATTACTTAGCACAGGCAAAAGTCGAAACGCAAATCAGAATTAATGGAAGTGTTCTTACAGAGACAAAAGAACCTTTATTTGGAGCAACCATCGTAATCAAAGAATTAAATAAATATGCTCAAAGCGATGAAAATGGAAAGTTTTCTTTAGAATTTCTACAGCCCAACTCCCTTCCAACCACTTATACTTTAGTTGCTTATCTGTATGGCTTCAATACAGTTTCAAAAACAATAGATATACACAACAATTCTACAATAAACGTAAATTTTGAACTGGAAGATTTACAAGATTCATTGCAAACTGTTGTTGTAGAAGGAAATTTGGAAGCAAGCAATTCTAATTTAATGGCTCGCTTGAATACTGTGGATGGAATGGGAATTTATGAGTCGAAAAAAAGTGAAGTTATTTTATTGGAAAACACAACAGCCAATTTAGCAGCCAATACTTCAAGACAAATTTATGCAAAAGTAGCAGGACTAAATGTATGGGAAAGTGATGGAGCAGGCATTCAATTAGGAATTGGAGCAAGAGGGCTTTCACCCAACCGAACAGCTAATTTTAATACTCGTCAAAATGGTTACGATATTTCAGCAGATGCACTTGGCTATCCAGAAAGTTATTACACACCACCTGTGGAAGCTGTTGAGAGAATCGAACTTGTGCGTGGTGCTGCTTCATTGCAGTACGGAACTCAGTTTGGGGGAATGCTAAATTTTGTCATGAAAGATGCACCAAAAGACGATAGCTTCGAAATTAATTTGCGTCAGACCGTTGGTTCGTATGGTTTTTCAAGTAGCTTTATAGATATTGGTGGACACTTGGGAAAAGCTCAAAATCAGAATGGTAACTCCAAACTAAGCTATTACGGATTTTATCAATACAAACGTGGCGATGGATGGAGAGAAAATTCTGGCTTTGATGTACATACAGGATATGGAAAACTTACTTTTAGACCAAACTCTAAAATCAATATTTCAGTAGAATATACGGGTATGAATTACTTAGCTCAGCAAGCAGGAGGCTTAACTGATGTGATGTTCGAACAAAATGCTCGCCAGTCTATCAGAGATAGAAACTGGTTTGCTGTAAATTGGAACTTGGGAGCAGTAGTCTTTGATTATAAAATTTCAGAAAAGACAAAGCTCAATAGCCGTACTTTTGGATTGTATGCAGGTAGAAAAGCCATTGGAAACTTAGATAAAATAAATGTAGTTGATTTCGGACAAAATAGAACGCTTATTGATGGAGGTTTCAATAATTTTGGCAACGAAACTCGTCTTTTGCATCGTTATTCTATCAATTTCTTAGGTTCAAAACTCAAAAAACAAACTCACGCTTTCGTTACAGGTTTCAGATACTACAACGGATTTACAACGCAACGACAAGGAGATGCAGATGCAACTGACGAACCTAATTTTACTTTCCTCAATTCTGAAAATTTAGAAAATTCATCTTACGAGTTTCCTAATCAGAATGCTTCATTTTTCATAGAAAATGTTTTTAATCTTTCTGATAAATGGAGTATTACCCCTGGAATTAGAGCAGAATATATCAACACAAAAGCCGATGGATTTTACAAAGAAAGAGTATTTGATTTTGCAGGAAACATAATTTCAGAGACTAAAAATGAAGAAAATTTAGAACGCCCAAGAAGTTTTATTTTGGGAGGAATTGGCATTAGCTACAAGCCTATTTTTAGTGATAAGAATGAGATGGAGATTTATGCAAACTTCTCTCAAAACTACCGTTCGGTTACTTTCAGCGATTTACGTATTCAAAATCCGAACTTAGTTATTAGTCCAGATATAAAAGATGAGAGTGGATATAATGCTGACTTAGGCTTTAGAGGAAAAATAAATACGCTTTTGCAGTTTGATTTGAGTCTTTTCTATCTGAATTATAACGACAGAATCAGTCAAGTAGAACGTGCTGGAGTTGCTCCCACTTACACACCTTTTCGTTTTAGAGGAAATATAGCACAGGCAAGAATATATGGCTTAGAATCTTTGATAGAATTTAATGTAGGAAAGTTAGGCAATAACTGGATAGAAAATATTTTACCTAAATCTTATTTGGGGCTTTATCTGAATACTTCTATTTTGAATAGTCGTTATCTAAAATCGGAAGAGACAGCCATTTTAAACAAGCAAGTAGAGCTAGTTCCACCCATTACACTTCGCACAGGATTACAGTTTGGCTATAAAGATTTCAAATTATCTTACCAATATTCTTACACTAAAGAGCATTTTACAGATGCTACCAATGTTGTCAGAAGTGCTACGGCTGTTAGTGGAATTATTCCATCGTATTATGTGATGGACATATCAGCGAGTTATGCTTACAAATGGTTACAAATAGAAGGAAGTATAAACAACCTCACTAACAATACCTACTTTACTAGACGTGCAGATGGTTACCCCGGTCCAGGTATTATTCCTGCCGATGGCAGAGCTTTCTTTCTTACGGTAGGAGCTAGGTTTTAATTTAATAGATTAATGTGCACTTGGGACTATATTTATTGATTATCAATACGTTATAGTGTGTTTTTATATAGCAGTACTGACCTTAATTAAGCAAGGTCAGTCTCGTTAGAGAAGACCAAAAATTATATCTAATCTGTTTTAAATAAATAAAAATCTTATTTCTAATCTAAGTTCTCACTAGATTATTATTTCCTACAAAACTACAATATCCAACTCTACTCCCTCATTCAATAAAGGTGGGAAATAATGGTTCATTCTTCCTACATGAGTATCAATATCATATTCACCTCTAAGATTACTTTTATTGACTCTTAGCACTACTTTTTTTTCATCTGATGTATCTATTTCTATTGCTAGACCAAATAATTTTTCAAACTGTTGTGAATAAGAGGTAATGGTTGCGTAGGCTTCTTGATTTTTAAATTGCTTCATTTATTTCTTGATTAGATATAAATTAGATTAAACACTTTCTTCAACATTCAGAATAAAAAAATGTTAGCTTTCTGGCATAAAAAATCACAAACCAAAATAGATTTGATTTGTGATTTTGAAAATCTATCTTGTTGAATTTCTATCTAAACGATACATTCTTTTTGTTTTCTGTAGAATAATAAATTGCAACAGATTCTCCTACTTTCAAATTGTCGTACTGATTTTTGGTAAGTTCCATACTTGTTGAAGTGAGGTCGTCAGTTCTTCCGAGTTCTTTTCCTGTATTTTTCACACCTTCTCCAATATCTTCCAACACATCTTCCAAGTTTTCATTTCTACCATTCGTGTTTTTCTCTGAATCAGGAACTTCTGGAGATGCAAAATAATACAAAACAGCAAAATATTTCATACTTCCACCCACATCTTGTGTGTATTTGTTGGTAATACGAGCCTCTACTGGCACTTTCTCATCTGTTATGTCTGTTCCTTGTGAAACTGTTTTCTTAGCACAAGAAGAGAAGAAAAAAGCAAATGAAAGAAGGAAGGCAAATAAAAAAGAGGTTTTTCCAAATTTTCTTGAAGTTATCATTTTTCTAAAAATTGAGTTGAAAAAAATTAAGATTAAAAAATTAGATTTTTAAAAATCTACATAAATACAACAGCTTCACAATAAGGAATGTTTAGCAAAAACAAATTATTGTTTTAATTTACGTAAATTATGTAAACTTTCTTTCATTATTACTTCTCAAACAACTTAATTATGAAAATGCAATTTCTATCTTACTTATTTTTGTTTATCGTTTTTAGTTTTGCATTCCTTTTTTCTCCTAACCTGCATGCTCAAAGTTGGCTAGATAAAATTAAGAAAAAGGCAGAGGAAAAATCACAAGAAATTCAAGAAAAAATTATAGAAGTAACAGAAGAAAAGACGAAAGATAAAGCTGAAGAAGCATCAGAGGAAGAATTTACAGAACTTCGAACTTCTTACGATACAGCTACTTTTGGTTATGCGATTGCTTTTATTGACAATACAGATTTGTATGAAGAAAAACAAAAAGGACAAAAGTTAAAAAGGTTTTTTATACGTTTTTCTGATGAACTAGGAACAACTGATGAAACCCAAAAAGACCCACTCAAAAAAGCAAAAGATTATTATGATTTAGGTGAGATAGCTTATTCTTCACATTTTTATAAAAGGGCAGAACAAAGTTTTTTAAAATCAGAAGAAGAGTTTGAACGCTTGAACCAAACCTCACACCCACTTTATTCCAAACTTATCAATAACTTAGGTTTGTTGTATTACTCTACCAAAAAACTTTCAGAAGCAGAAATCTACATTCAAAAGGCATTAGAGATAAGTAAAAATAAAAAGAATGAGAATTATACGGCTGCCCTTAACAATCAAGCCATGATTTGGAAAGATAAAGGGTTTTATACAGAATCTGAAAAACAATTTGCCCAACTCAAAGAGCTACAAATAAAAAACGACCAAGCACTGACTATCTCTCATGCCATTGTGTTGAATAATCAAGCCATTTTATTTCAAGAATTGGGAAGATACCGAGAAGCTGAAACCTGTCTTTCACAAGCTATGGAAACGGCTGCCTTAACCTTGAAAGGAACATCAAATACCTATCAACGTTTTTTGATTAATCAAGCTCTTTTGTATCAACAAATGAAACGTTATCAAGAAGCAGAGCAGCTTTTTTTACAGAGTATTGAACTAAAAGAAAGTAGATTTGGTACACGAAATCATCCAGACTTGGCACACATGCTAACAGGTTTGGCAGCTCTCTATATAGAAATGGAAAAAACAGAAAAAACGGAAGATTTGCTCTTAGAAGCAGAAAGAATATATGAAAAAAAACTAGGAACAAACAATCTTTCCTATGCAACAGCTAGTGATTATTTAGGGCAATTCTATAAAAATCAGAATCGATTAGAGGAAGCTGAAAAACAACTCAAAAAAGCCTTAAAAATCAGACAAAATCAGTTAGGCAACAATCATATCAAAACCATCGAAACACAAGAACACCTTGCCTTACTTTATTGGAAAAAAGGTAATATTGAGGAAAGTAAAGAGTTATTTGAAGACGTAATTTCTCATAATTATGAGTTTATAAAAAACTACTTCCCTGCCATGAGTGAAGTAGAAAAGGAACGCTACTGGGACAAAATACACCCTGTATTTTTACGATTTTATTGCTTTGTAAGTGATACTGAAAGAAAACAACCCAATAAATATCCTGATTTGATTGTTCAGATGCATAATGCTCACTTGGCTACAAAAGCTATATTACTAAACACCACCAATCGTATCAAAGAAAGTGTTTTGAAGAGTAATAATTGGAAATTGAAAAATGACTATAAAAAGTGGATTAAGAATAGAGAGGAACTCATCGAACTGTACTCTTATACACCAGAAGAGCTTAAAGAACAAGGTATTGACAGAGAAAAGCTAGAAAAAGAAACAAATCAAATTGAAAAAAAACTATCTGAAAGTCTGCCAGAACTTTTTGATGATAAAGATTTAAAGACCTATCAAGACATCAAAAATGCACTACCTCAAAATACAGCCTTTGTAGATATTATTTCCTTTCCTAACTATGAGAATGATAAACTGATAGGAAATCAATATATAGCTCTTGTAGGAACACCTACTTCGGATGCGCCTAAACTCATTCATTTGAAAAATGGTAAAGAGTTGGATAAGGGTGATTTTTATTATTATTGCAATACTGTCCGTTTGACTATAGAAAACGAAGAAAGTTTTGTAGCTTATTGGAAGCCTATTTACGATATACTAGAGGAAATAAAACAAAAGCAAGAAAATGAAAAAATATTTGTTTCATTGGATGGAATCTATAATCAAATTAATATCAATACACTACGACTTGATGATGGCTCGTATGTCATTGACCATCAAAATCTCGTTTTTTTGAATAACCTAAAAGATTTGACAAAAAATAAAAAAACAACTATTAGAAATAATCAAATCGTTTTGGTAGGATTTCCGAATTATGGAAATACAGGAAAAATCACGCCCCTTCCTGGTACAAAAGAGGAGATAGAAAATATTCAAAAGCTATTGAGAGGATATAATCAATACCCAAAAGTTATTTTGGGAAATGCAGCAGATGAAAAAACAATAAAATCTATTAAAAGTCCTCGTATTTTACACATTGCTACTCATGGATTTTTTTTAGCAGACGATGCAATGTCTAACAGTGATAACTCTCGTGCTTTTGGTTTACAGGCAAACTTGGTGCGACAAAACCCACTTTTGCGTTCTGGACTAATGTTTACTAATGCAGAATCTGCTTTAGAGACCAAAACTTCTAAAGAGAAATCGGAGAGTAACAACGGCATCTTGACAGCCTATGAAGCTAGAGGGTTAAATTTAGAAGGAACAGAACTTGTCGTTTTGAGTGCTTGTGAAACAGGTTTGGGCGATGTAAAGGCTGGTGAAGGTGTGTACGGACTTCAAAGAGCCTTCCAACTAGCAGGAGCAAAATCAACCATTATGAGCTTATGGCAAGTAAGCGACGAGGCAACAGCCAAACTCATGACGTATTTTTATCAGCATCTAGCTCAAAATGATAATGTAAATGAAGCCTTTCAAAAAGCACAAACCAAGCTCAAGGAAGAGTATCCAGACCCTTATTTTTGGGGAGCATTTATGCTTTTACAGACGGAGAAGTAAGAAAATATACAATTGATTATCAAGTGATTAACTATCTGTTAAACATAATAATAAAACATAAGCTGAAAGCCAACGTAAAAATAAGAATCTACTTAAACAAGCCTATATGAAACGATATGAAATAATTATTATTTCTTTATTTGTATTTTCTGTTGTTCTCCAATTTTTTGAAGTGAATGAAAGTTCCTTATCTTCATTTTTGATACTGACAAACACTATATTAGCACTCTCTTACTTTATTGGAGGATATTTGTTGCTGAACAATCAAGAGAAAACAAACACAACTTTTTCTGTGCTTGGAGGTTTTGCTTTCGGAATAGCTCTATTTGCTTTCTGGACTAGAATAATAGTTACACAAAGTACTATTATTTATTATTTTCCTTTAGCAAATGTCTTGTTCTTTACAGTCTTACTAACCTATTTATTTCTCAATAGAAGTGATACTGATTTTGTCAAGTCAAACAAACCCATTCTTATTCGTTCCTTTGCCATTCTTATTATTACTTGTTTTTTCTTTTACATTCCCATAGAATATGCACCCTACAACAATTTAATACGTGCAATGAATGTAAGCAGACCTGCATTACAGCATAATTTGAATATGGCAAAATATCACGAAAAGGCAAAAATAGCGTTAGATGCAGAAAACTATGAAAAAGCTGTTGAGTACTCACAGAAATCAGAAATAGAAGGTAGAAAAGGCTTTAAACTACCCGATAAACCTCTACTCTTGGAAAATGGAGAAGTCAATACAACTTTTCTAAAAACCTTAGATTTGAAAAACATGACTGGTATTTACCTTCGTTTATACGTCGTTTATACTCGTTTGGCACATTATCAATTGGAAAATAATGAAGAAAATCAAGCCTTTCAAAATTATAAAATAGCTCATCAAATATTGAATATTTATAATCTAAATGAAGGACAATGGGAGCAACAAAATATTATTTCTTTCGCTAATATGGGAAAAGCATTGAGTTATCTAAACCAATTTGAACAAGCCAATCAATATTTTAATCAAGTTATTTCACTCATCGATACATTAGAGAATATAGAGGACGTAAAAAAGATGACAGCCTATGAAATAATAGCAGAATCATTGTACAAACAAGGCTTTCATGAAGAATCTAACTTCTATTATTTAGCTTCCATAAAACTTAAAAAAGATTCATTGAATGTAGATACAAGGACAAGTCTTGCTGAATGTTATATGAAAATTGGACGAAATTATGCTCAACTATCAAAAACAGATGAAGCTCTTGATGCCTACAAAAAAGTTTTTTACTATGAAGACGACCCAACACAAGACACTTATGTTACTACTTCTGTCTTTTATGGAAGTTTGCATTTTCAGCGTAATCAATTTCAAAAAGCAGATTCTATAATTTCCGAATCTATAAAAATGTATGAGGCAATAGGAGAAAAAGGTTTAGTAAATATTGGAACATGTAAAAACTTACTTGCAAAAATAAATATTCAGTTGGGAAACTATGAGATAGCAGAAAAATACATAACCGAAGCTATTAAAATTAGTAAAGAGACAAATACGAATTATATTGGCTCTTTATCCACTTATGCTAGTTTAAACTACATTTTGAGTAATTATAAAATAGCAGAAAAGCAATATGAAGAAGTCTTTAGATTGAGTAAAGCTCAAGACGAGAATAGTTACAGAACGCTTCAACTGATGATTCAGTTAGCAAATACAAAGGTAATGCTTTCCAAATTGGAAGAAGCTGAAAGATATGCTCTTTTGGCTAATGAAAAAGTAACTGCTTCAAATGGGGGAATGTCTCTTGATACCGACAACTTAGGAAATGAACTAGCTTATCTAAACTATTTGGTAGGTAATTATACTTTATCAAGAGAATTTTATCAAGTCGTAATCAGAATAGACCAAAAATATCAAACTACAAATGACTTAACAACAGGAGTTGCACTCAATGGCTTAGGACTTTTAGAAATGTACAACAAGAATTATGATTCAGCAGATATTTTGTTTAATGATGCTTTTCAGATTCATAAAGCTATTTTCAACACCTCAAATTCTTCATTAGCAACACTACATTCTAATAGAGCAAACCTTTATATTTTGATGAAAGACTACCAAAAAGTAGAGCAACATCTTAAAATTGCTACAAAAATGAATGAAGAATTATTTGATAAAAATCATATCAATTTTGCAAACCTTGCAACTACGTATGGTGATTTGGAAGAAGCGAGAGGAAACACAGAAAAAGCTATTGAGTATTATCAAAAAGCACTTGAAATCTACTTGAAAAAGTTTGATAAAGAACATTTTAAAGTGCTATTTGCCGAAGAGAGACTCAACTCTATCCTATGAGTCCTTAATAACAAAGCAATATGTTTTTCTACTTTTGTTCAAAACCAAGCTCAAGGAAGAGTATCCAAACCCTTATTTTTGGGGAGCGTTTATGCTATTGCAGACAGAGAAATAGTAATACGATTATACTTTAAACCCAAAAACGACACTAGAATATACTTTCTTGCAAATCAAATGGTTATGATTTAATATTTTGTCAAAATTAGTTACTCGTTTTCCTTACGATATGCCACAGCAGCACGCAGCTTGACATAACTCATTTTTTCATCCAAAAATTCATAAACAAATTTCATTCGGAATGTTTCATCTTTTGGAATGCGTTTTCTTACTGTTTTGATGGCTTTTTCGATAGTGTCTATTTCATCTAAGGTTACAAACTCTAGCCAATCTATCTTAAAACCTTCTTGACTGGCTTTATACAGATGACCTAAGGCTGTACCTTCTGTAATGTCTCGTTCTTTAGCTATTTGAGCTAATGATTTACTTTCATTGGTAAACATTTCATAGGTTACTTGGTGTGAACTTGTCATTTTGGCTTTACTTGCCAAATCTTGACTCTTAACATAATTGGTAATTGTATCTAACTTGTCCATATTCTCTTAGTTTTTGGTCGCCTACACCAGAAACTTGTCGCATTTGGAAAAGATGAGTAGGAGCTTTATCAACCATATCTTTCAGCGTAGCATCTCCAAAAACCATATAAGGTGGAATCCCCTTCGAATCTGCAATTTGTTTTCTAAGCTGACGTAACTCTTCAAAAAGTCCATCCTGCAAAATACGTTTCTGACTTTTTGGCTTTTCGTACTCTTTTTGTTGTTCTTTTTTAGATTTGTATTCAAACTGTACTAAATCTACTTTCTTCTTTTGAAACAAAACAGCTTTGGCAGCCTCTGTGAGTTTGAGTATGTTGCCTTGGTCGTAAGCAATTTCTATCAGTCCCATATTGAGAAATTGTAACAAATGCTGTTGCCACATTCCAGCAGAAATATCTGCACCTACGCCATAGGTTTTGATTTTGTCGTAACCTTTTTCTAAAATCTCTTGGCGTTTCGAACCTCTCAAAACATCAATCAGCATGGTAAAACCTACTCTTTCATCAAGTCGCATCATTGCAGAAAAGGCTTTTTGAGCAATGATAGTTCCGTCGAAATGTTTAGGAGGGTTTTTACAGACATCACAGTTTCCACAGTTTTTTTCTAAGGTTTCTCCAAAATAACTCAACAAAATTTTTCTTCTACAAATCTGTGCATCTGCATACTGCTGCATTCGGTCTAGCTTGGCAAGTTGTAATTCTTTTTGTCCACTTTCTTCTGCAAAACTTTTCAGAATTGCCAAATCTTGAAAGCTATAAAAAAGCATAGTATCACTTTTTAATCCATCACGTCCTGCTCTTCCAATTTCTTGATAATACCCTTCAATATTTTTAGGAATATTGTAGTGCATTACCCAACGCACATTAGGCTTATCTATGCCCATTCCGAAGGCGATAGTTGCACAAACAATAGGCGTTCGGTCAGTAATAAAATCGTCTTGTACTCGGCTGCGTTCGTGGTTGGAAAGTCCTGCGTGGTAAAAATCAGCTTTAATACCTGCTTTTTGTAGCCTTGCAGCTATATTTTCTGTATTTTTTCGACTAAGTGCATAAATAATTCCCGATTGGTTGGGTCTTCTCAAAATATAATTGACTATCGTATTCATTCGCTGATAGGCTGGCAACACATTGAGCGAAAGATTCGGACGATTGAAGGAAGCTACAAATTCTGTCGGATTTTCAAGCCCAAGTTGGCTAATAATATCTCGTCTCGTGATTTTGTCTGCTGTTGCTGTAAGAGCAATCATCGGAACAAAAGGAAAACGGTCTTTGAGCGTTTTGAGTTGTGTATATTCTGGACGAAAATCGTGTCCCCACTGTGAGATACAATGCGCTTCATCCACAGCAAAAAGTGAAACAGGAAGCGATTTTAAAAAATATAAGAACGACTCACCCACTAATTTCTCTGGAGAAACATACAAAAGTTTGATACTTCCTCTTGTTACTTCTGCCTCAATTTCACGCTGCTCATCCATATCTTGAGAAGAATTGAGGAAAGCTGCCGAAATTCCATTGGCTTGAAGGGCATTTACTTGGTCTTTCATCAGCGCAATCAAGGGCGAAATAACAATACAAATTCCCTCTAGCGTAACGGCTGGAATCTGATAACAGATAGATTTTCCTCCACCTGTGGGCATCAGAACAAGCGTGTCGTTTTTGGCATAGACAGATGAAATAATATCTTCTTGTAAAGGACGGAAAGACGAATAACCAAAATATTTTTGAAGAGCGTGGCGAGCTTTATCTAAATTCATTTAAAAATGCTTTGCTATGAAATTGATACGTTTTTTTATCGCACTAAGATAAGTCTTTTTTATAAAAAGATGATATTTTTTGCAATATGCTACCTTTTTTAGTTATTCACTTTCTGATAAGCGAAGGTAAATTTTTCTAAGCCTCTTGAACGAAGAAATAGAAATCAGCAGGGGAACTAGAATCAAAAAGGATTGCACAAGAAAGAGAAAAGATGCAATATGATTATCTCTTATCCATATTTTAAGACTGTCTAACGTATCAAATTTATCAATAAGCAAATATAAAAAGCAGAACGAAACTAAAAAACAACCCACAGTAACTATAAACAACAGAAAAACCTCCAAAAATAAAAATATGTCTTTCATTCTTTCTAATTTGTTTAGCTTATTTTGAAGCCCATCACAAGAATATCATCTATTTGTTCCTCATTTTTCATCCAGTCCATTATTATTTCATCTAACATCTTGTGTTGTTCTTCCATTGGTTCTTGATGGATTTCTTGAAGCAACTCTCTCATGCGTTTTATCATAAATTTTCGTCCCTCTATTCCACCAAACTGGTCTTGATAGCCATCTGAAAAAATATAAAAAGTAGTTGGAGCATTTGCTTCATTCAAATCTAACGTATGTGTAGTAAATGAATCTGCTTCATAAAAATCTTTTCCTCCAATCGGTTTTTTATTACCTTTTATGGTTTTGATTTTTCCCTCTTGAATATAAAGAAGTGGATTTTTTGCCCCTGCAAACTCTAGTATATTCTTATTTTTATCATAGACACAAAGAGCCATATCCATTCCATCACGGTTTTCGGTTTCTCTTTGTTTGAGTGTACTTTGTACGGCTCTGTGGAGTTGGTTTAAAATTTCGTGTGGCGTTGTAATCCCTCTAATATTTACGATTTCATTGAGCAAATCATTTCCAATCAGTGACATAAAAGCCCCTGGAACTCCGTGTCCTGTACAGTCAATAGCAGTCAGCACTACTCTGTCATCCTTTTCGGTTGTCCAATAAAAATCTCCACTCACAATATCACGAGGCTTAAATAAAATAAAACCCTTTGCATTTTCTCCAAGTGGAGTAAATACTTGTATGGGAGGTTCTAAAATGGCTTCTTGAATACGTTGAGCATAACGCACACTGTCCGTAACTTTTGTATAAAGTTCGTTTACCTCCTCACTTTTATGAGCAATGGCATCACGCTGCATCTGAATTTCTTCAGTTTGCTGTTCTAACTCTACATTTTTAGATTCAATTTGGTCTTTTTGCTGTGCGAGTTCTTTATTTTTCTTTTTTGAATTGATAAAGGCAAAACCAATAACTAGAAAAATGAGCAAACTCAAAATGCCTACAATAGCAAATATTTGTCGTTGTGCTTCTGCTTCTGCTTCTTTTAGATTGGCTTCTGCTTGGGCTTGGGCTTGTTGTTTTTCGGCTTCTGCTCGCTCTCTAGCCAGAGTTTGTTTGTCTAAGGCTGCCTGCTGTTCTAGTTTTTCTACTTCTCTTTGTCTATTTAGTTCTTTCTGTTGAAGTTCTTTTACCTCTTGCTTGGCTTTTTCTGCATTGAGTTGTTGTTGGGCAATTAAAAGTTCTTGCTTAGTACGCTGTTTTTCTAAGGCATCTCTTTCCAACCTTTCAGCTTGAAGTTCCTGTTTTTGTTGAAGAAGGGCAAGTTCTTGATTTTGCTTTTCTAAGGTTAGTTCTTGTTCTTTAAGCTGTGCTGTTTTGAGTTCTTCATCTACCAAATAAAGTTGTAATTCTTTTTCTGTTCGCTCTATCAGAAACTGCTGTTGTAAGAGTTCCTGTTGTTTCAAACGTTCTTCTAAAAGCAAAGAATCACGAATATTCAAATGTTTTTCATAGGATTTTAGTGCATCTTCATAATTATTATTGGCTTGATTGATTTGAGAGGCTGTAAGATAAATATCTTGTTCTATTTCTCTTTGATTATACTTTTGAGCATATTCTAAAGCAAGTTGATTATACTCTCTAGCATTATGATAATCTCCTAACTGATAATAAATAGCTGCTGTAATGTTGTAAAGACGAGAAAGCTCTTGAAATCGCTTTTTGTCTTCTACAATTTTCGTTGCCTCTTTCAAAAATCGTAATGCATTGTCGTATTGTGCTAAATTTTGATAAACAATCGCTGTGTTGGTCAGAGTAATTGGGTCTTCCTCTAATCCCAATTTTTTCTCTATTTTTCTAGCTTGCTCAAAATTTTTGAGAGCTTTGGTATAGTTCCCTAAAAATTTATGAACATAGCCAATGTTGTTTAGTGTGGCAGCCACAGCAGAAGAGTCTCCAATTTGCCTATCAACTTCCAGTACTTCCTTATTTGCTTCTAAAGCTGTCTGATAATCTTTATTTGCTTGATAAGCCGTAATGAGCTGACGCAGAGCCTGAATAGTGGCGTAAGGCTTGTTCTGTGGTTTATAAATTTGTTTTGCATTTTGGTAGGCTGCAACGGCTTGCTCATAATCTCTTTGAGCTAAATAAGATTCTCCCAAACGCATAGAAACAGCAGCTTGTGAAGAAGAATTGGCATCAATTACCTCTTGAGACTTTGTAAAATATTCAATGGCTTTATCGTGGAGTCCTCCATTCTGATAAATGACTCCTATTTCTGTATAGACTTGAAAGAGAGCTTTTTTGTCTTTTTGTTTTTCTAATTTATTGACTGCTTGTAAATAATAACGTAGCGCACTTGCCAGTTTTTCCTCACTTTGCTCATAGCGTGCTGCTTTAAGTAGTTCATCTACATTTTGAGTGGTTTGCCCAAAAACAGAAAAACTAATTCCGAAAGCCAATAAGAAAAATAAATAATAACGAAACATTTTTTATTAAACTATAAATTGTCAAAGACAAGTCTTTAATCTACACTAATAACTACAATTTCACAATCATAACAGGCACTTTACTCTGAAAACTCATTCCTTGAGAAACGCTTCTATGAAAAAGCCCTTCAAAAAAGGAACGTTCTTTTGTTAGCATTACCAACAACTGGGCTGGTTTTATATCTAAAAAATTACTAATACCTTCTTGAATACTTTTATTATAAATAACTTCAAAGCTCATTTTGTCTTTTGAAATAGAAGTATATGTTTCTTGTAAGGGCTTCAACTGATAATCTATAAAATTCCTTTCTTTTTCATTGGCAGAAACATGCAAACAAGTAAGATGCGCCCCCAACACTTCACAGAAAAGAAGTAAAGAGTCTATAATATCAGCGTCTTCTTCATCTAAAGATAGCGCAAAAACGACATGTTCTATATTTTTTTGTATTTCAATTTCAGAAGGTACAATCAAGATAGAGGAAAGCGTTTGCTCTAAAGTTTGAGAAATAAGGCGTTCGAAGGGAATTCCTTCCCATTGCGAACGGTCTTTAGCCGACAAAATCAGAATATCAGCATCATGCTTTCTTATGATATTGAGAATATTCTCTTTTTCTCTTCCTTGTCTGATAGAAGTCTCTATTTTGAGATAATCTTCTGATTGTGTGTAACATTCAAAATCATATTCACTAATGAATACATGAAGTTGATTTTCTAGGTCAGATAATAAATGGATAGGACTGTTTTGAGGATAGGTATGATGTACAATGATTTTCGAACCAAACTCTTTTGCAAGCACCACAGCATATTGCAGAGCCTTTGCAGAAGATAGAGAAAAGTTGGTAGGAACAAGCAGCGTTTTCATAAATTAGTATCAAACTCAAAACAGATAAAGAAACATCAATATATTGATTTTTATTTTATTTTTCCATTAAAATATCTCTAGCACAATCTGTACTTATGGTTTTCATTTTTGAACGAGATTCTTCGTTTTCCATTTCTAAAGGAGCAAATTCTTTTTCAGCCTTTCGAACCACACAATTACAAATTTTAGAAACAGTTAGAGAATCTATTTTTAGTAAAGATTCTTCTTTTCCAATTTCTGCTTTACAGTTAGACAGAAATTCTTCGGTATAGGTTGCGTTCCATTTTCCTTTTTCTCCTAAGCTATTCGTACAAGAAACAAAGGTAGTGGAAACTAAAATACAGATAATAAATACTTTTTCCAATGGATATTTTTTTAAAATAAATACTTTTATATTTTTTCCAAAACAAAGATATGAAGATACAGACCTCCAGCCTCTGTAACGTATTCTTTTGTAATTTTATATTTTTTTATCATAAAAACGACTTCTCTGAAGACAGCTTGTCGCATCGTCAAGACTACTATTTTTCCATTTTTAGATAAAACGTTGCTTGCCGAACTAAGAAACTGGTCATAAAGTCCTCTCATATTGACTTGTTTGCCCGACTGAATGCCAAAAGGAAGATTACAAACAATCTTGTCTATCTTTCCATTTTCCAAGACGTAATCTTGTATAGTTTCATCCAAATGACGAGCATTTAGCTCTCTGACTTCTACAAAATCAAAACCATTGAGAGCCAAATTTTCTTTTGTTCCTTTAATGGCTCTTTCATGCATATCGCCAGCCAAAATTTTTATTTTTTCTCCAAACATACTAGCAGCCTCCAAAACGATAGTTCCTCCTCCACAAGTACAGTCTAGCAAAGAATCTCCTTCTTGCAAACCAGCTAAAGTTAGCAAATGATAGGCTATAGAATGTTTGGTAGCTGCTCTATGATGAAAGTTTCGTTCAATTCTATTGTATTTGCCTTGGCGATGTGAGAGTATATCGTTTGTCAGTTGATAGCCCATAAAAACAAAACTTCCTAAAATATCTACTCTCAAATTATACTCATAATCATCTAAAGAAACAGAAGTTTGGTAACGCAAAATAACTGTATGTCCGATATGTTTTGCCATATCCATAGAAGTAAAATCATGATTTCCATAACGCTCTGCACTAGCACGGAAAGATTTTGCCGTTTCCATTTCTGGCAAATCTATTTTCATTATCTCTGCTTTCAAGTTTTCCAAAGTAGGGTCTTCTAAGTAAAAAGCAGCTTTGAGTTCTATTACAGAGTGAATACTTCGCAAAGAAAGTATTTTTTCAAGAGTGGTATTCTCTTGACTAGGAACAGAAAACGAAACACGATGCGAAAAATTCTCAAACTGCTCAACTTCTGTTGCGTTAGGAATATTTTTTTTGATTTCCTCTATGACTAAATCTTCCAAATTATAATCACAGGTTACTAAATATTTTTTCAATGGACTTTGTTTTTTAGTAGGTTTATTCACAAAAATAGGATAAAGTTTGTTAAGCCTACTTATAAAATTCAAAATATTGGGCTTTTTGGAATGTTAAGGCTATTTATATCTGACTATTCTTGTATTTTTGCTTTGTATATCTAACCGTCGTTGAGGTCAAGACCGTCAACGAGGAAAATTTATCCTAAAATATGTTCAAAAAGATAGATAAACTGGTAGCCCATTCCTTTTTTGGGCTTTTCTTCCTTACTTTTTCAGTAGTATTGTTTATTCTACTGATGGTTTTTATGTCCAAATATTTTGAAGACTTGGTGGGTAAAGGACTTGGAGCAGAAGTATTTGCAGAACTGTTTTTTTATTTCTCCCTTACGCTTGTTCCACAGGCTCTGCCTCTTGCTATTTTGCTTGCTTCGCTGATGGCTTTTGGAAACATGGGAGAACACAACGAACTGACAGCCATAAAAGGATGTGGAATTTCGCTTATCCGAATACTTATGCCAGTCGGACTATTTGCTATTTTTCTGACAGGAGTCGCCTATATTTTTAATGATAGAATTGTTCCAGAAGTAAATTTAAAGGCATATAGACTTTTATATGATGTTCGACAAAAAGAACCTACATTAGACTTCCCAGAAGGCTCATTCTACAACGGATTACCAGGCTGGAGTATCAGAATTGGAGAAAAAGTAAAAGGTACAGATAGCTTAAAAGATTTGATTATCTATGACCACAGAAGCGCAAGAGGAAATACAGATGTCATCATTGCTGATAAAGGTGTGATGAGAAACAAACAAGATGAACAAATACTGGAATTTCGTGTAGAAAATGGAAACCGTTATTCTGAACAAGTTGCCAACGGAGGAAAAAATAAAAATGCCTTTGTAAGAGATAAATTTGAGCAAGCTACCTTTAATTTTGATTTGTCTTTTCTACAGATGAATGAAACATCAGAAGAACTCTTTACACAAAACCGTTATATGATGACGGTAGCACAGCTAAACGCAGAAGCAGACTCATTGTTGATAGATGCTAGAGAAGTAGAAAAAGAAAATGCCAGCCGAGCAAGAAGTTATTTCGACTACACTTTCTTTGTAGATTTTGAAAGGGAAAGATTAGCCCAACGTGCAGCATCTGAAAAAAAACAAGCAGAACTAAAAAAAGCTAAAGCCGATTCAATAAATAAAGTCTTTAATAAAAGTGATTCTGCCATTTTAGCAGAACAAAATCAGAGAGTAAGTTTAGATAGTTCGAATTTCACTACTCAAAGTCAGAAAGATAGTTCTATATCAGTAACAGAAGTAGATTCAGCTAAAATAAGAAAGATAGATTCACTCAAACAAGTAAATGCAGCAGCAATACATAACTCACAGCAGAAAAGTAAAATTTTGCCTTCTTCAAGTGGTAATTTATCAGACAGTATAAGTTCAAGACTTATAAATAATAATGAAAACATAAGTTATACTCCAAATACTGTATCTCGTTCTAACTCCATAGAAGATTTGGACACAATAGATTGGCAAAACCTACCTGATACCATAACAGTAGCTTACCAAAATTTTTCAGAAAAAAGTATTGAGAATGTTATGGATAGAGCTTTAACCAAAGTCAGAAATATGCGTTCTTTTACTCACACTAATGGCGAAAGGGTGGAACGTTTTGAGTACGATTCAAGAAGAGCTTTATTAGAAAAAAACAAACGTTATTCTCTTGCCGTAGCTTGTTTTGTTATGTTTTTGATAGGTGCACCACTAGGAGCAATTATTAAGAAAGGTGGTTTGGGAGTTCCAGTTCTTATTTCTATTGTTTTCTTTATTCTCTTCTATTTCATGACTATTACAGGAGACAAATGGGCGAGAGAGAAGGTAGTTTCCATTTTTATTGGTTCTTGGGCTGCCAACATATTACTTTTTGTATTTGGAATTTTATTTCTTTTACAAGCCAGAGCAGATTCTAGGCTTTTCGAAATAGATGCTTATGTGGTTTTGTTTGGAAAAATAAAACGTCTGTTTGTAAAAGAAAAACCTCAAGAGAAAAAGGAGACTGTATAATTATGTAACTGGAGTTACGCAGATTAGTGTCATGTGACACACAGGACACAGTTTCAAATTTCACAAACCCTGCTCACACAGAGCAGCATGTTGCGTAAGTCCAGTTATGTAAGTCTAGTTTACTAAATTCAGCCAAATTTTTATTTACGTATAGGGTTCTGATTAAAATTCGTATTTTTGAAAATCGTTAAACAAAGACTTTTTTCAATCTAAACAACACACACAAAATTTTTATGAGAGAACTACTAGAAAAATTTGAAAATAAAAATCCAGAAATTGTTTTTGAGTGGCACGATGCAGAAACAGAAGCTGTCGGATGGGTAGTCATCAACTCGCTTCGTGGTGGTGCAGCAGGAGGAGGAACTCGTATGCGTGTCGGACTAGACAAGCGTGAAGTAGAATCACTTGCCAAAACAATGGAAATCAAATTTAGTGTTTCAGGACCTGCTATTGGTGGGGCAAAATCAGGTATTAATTTCGACCCAAAAGACCCACGTAAAGAAGAAGTATTAAACCGTTGGTACAAGGCTGTAGCTCCTCTTTTGAAAAACTATTATGGAACAGGGGGCGATTTGAATGTAGATGAAATCCACGAAGTAATTCCGATTACAGAAGATTGTGGTATTTGGCATCCACAGGAAGGTGTTTTTACTGGACATTTTCAACCTACTGAGCCTCAAAAAATAAACCGTATCGGGCAACTTCGCTATGGTGTAATCAAAGTATTAGAAGATGAAAAATATACGCCTTCACTCAAAAGAAAATATACAGTAGCCGATATGATTACAGGCTATGGTGTAGCTTGTGGCGTTTTTCACTATTACGATATTTGGGGCAAAGGCGAAGCAGATTACAAAGGAAAACGAGCAATTATTCAAGGATGGGGCAATGTAGCGAGTGCAGCAGCATTTTACTTGGCTCAAAGAGGCGTGAAAATAGTTGGTATTTTGGATAAAGAAGGCGCACTTTTGAAAGAAGAAGGTTTTTCTTTTGAAGACATTACACAGCTTTTCTTAGATAAAAATGGAAATCAGCTTAGTGCTACAAATATGCTTTCTTTCGAAGAAGCAGAAGAAAAAATTTGGGATTTGGAGGCAGAAATATTTATTCCAGCAGCAGCTTCAAGATTAGTAACACAATCTCAAATAGAAAGAATGATAAAAACAGGCTTAGAAGTCGTTTCGTGTGGGGCAAATGTTCCTTTTGCTGACCCAGAAATTTTCTTAGGCAAAACATTAGAATATGCAGATAAAAATGTAGCTATTATTCCAGATTTTATTGCCAACTGTGGGATGGCTCGTGTTTTTGCTTACCTCATGAGTACAGATGATGTAGATATGTCAGATGAAGGAATCTTTGAAGATACCTCTACAATTATTAAAAATGCTCTTCAAAAAACACACTCTAAAAATTCTAACAAAACAGGTTTGGTAGAGACTTCTTTTGAAATTGCATTGGAACAATTAGTATAGGGATTGTTATAGGAAATTGAAACCAACTTTATCAAAAACCTTAGTAATTTTTTAGTTGCTAAGGTTTTTTTAGTTTTCTAACTATTTTTTGAACTTGTGGTTTTCTAGCGCAAGATTCCATCCTTATCTTGTCCCATAAAACTTTGAATTTT
>NZ_JAHDIG010000055.1 GCF_020630935.1 Bernardetia sp. | reverse complement strand
TTGGATTGATTTGTAGGTTGGAATAATTTCCATTCAAATCTCCACCAGCAGAGCCAAGCGAACCAGCAGTAAATGAGTTTCTATTTTCCCACATCACGTTTCCAGTTGCGTCTGTCGTCAGAACTAAATCATTTCCAGTACTTTGGATTTTTGAAGTGGTAACAGAACTGTTAGCTAATTCTGTTTCCGTAATAGCATTTGGATTGATTTGTAGGTTGGAATAATTTCCGTTTACATCGCCACCAGCAGAACCAAGCGAACCAGTAGTAAATGAGTTTCTATTTTCCCACATCACGTTTCCCGTTGCGTCTGTTGTCAGAACTAAATCGTTTCCTGTACTTTGAATTTTTGAAGTGGTTACTGAACTGTTTTGTATTTTATCTTCAGTTACAGCGTTATCAGCAATTTCTGTTTCTGTAATTACGCCTGCATTTATTTCTAAAGCTGAATAATCGCCACTCAAGTCGCCTCCTGCATTTCCTAAAGAGCCTGAAGTAAAAGTGCTTCTATCAACCCAAATTACATCCCCTGTTCCAGTAGTGGTCATTACTTTATTATTTCCACCTCCTTGTATTTTAGATTCTGTGATTGCCCCATCTACTATTTTATCAGTAGTAATGGCATTGTCTTGGATTTTATCTGTTTCAACTGCTCCAGTAGAAATTTTAGAAGCAATTACAGCATTATTTTTTATTTTTATAGTCTCTACTACATCATCTGAAAGTTTTTCTACTGTAACAGAATTATCTGCTATATCTTCAGTAACTATTGTTCCATCTTGAATTTCATTTGTTGTTATAACATTAGAGTTTATTTGAAGGTTGTTATAGTTTCCACTTACATCACCCCCTGCCGAACCCAAAGAAGCAGCAGTTGTTTGCAATTCAGATTGATTTACCCATGTTACATTTCCTTGCTCATTGGTTACCAATACTTTATTGCTTCCTTCTCCCTCAATACTTTCTGTTGTGATAGCACCATCTGCAACACTTTTTGCCATGTAAGCATAAGGAACTATATTGAGTGCAGAAACCATCATAGGAGGATTGTCTCCTATTTTTATTCTCAACATCAAATCATTATTTTCTGTAAAAAGGTCGTCTCCAAAAGGGACAACACTTCCCAAAATCACAGAGTAGAGTCCTCTTGTGATTGTAACTTGCTGTGTTTCAGACCATCTAATGATGTTGTTTTCTGAAATGAGTTCGAACAGGATAGATTCTGTTCCTTCATAAAGTTGCCCATTATTTAGAAGTTTGCCTTGATAAGAAATGCCTGTTGGATAGTTAAGACTTTGTGCTTGTAGATAGAGAGGAACGCAAAGAAGACATACTAAAGAAAGTATAAATGATTTCATAGCCGAAAAAATAGAGAAATACAGTTAAAAAAATAGAGCTTTCCAATTTGCCTTCTAGTTAAAAAAATTGAAATGGAGAAAACTAAAAATGCTCCAACAACAACTAACAAGACATTGATTAGATATGTTATTAAAAAACTACTTATTTGTAGCTTCACTTATAACAACGATTTTTATATCAGAAAGTTTGAAGTTTTTTAATATTATTTTTTAGCTATTAACTTTGAAATAATTATTAAAAATAACTACTATTAAACAAAATCAATTTTATGAATATTTTTAGGAAATTTTCATAATATATTTAGAATTTGATTCTAACCTATATTTTTCGCCTATTCGCAAATGCTCTACTTTACTTTCTTCAATAATTCCCACCCAAAAAATGGTTTTGTCTGATTCCAATATATAAACAAAATCTCTTTGATATATCGGAATTTTCAAATCTGTTAGAAAATTTCCAATCGTTTTCGAATTTCTCATTCCTAAAGGGATAAATCTGTCTCCATTTTGCCATTTTCTTAACATTAAAGGAAATTTGAGTTTATGAGCATCTACATACATCGACTTGCTTTTAAAGTCTGCTTTATCTGCATTCTGTTTTTCTAAAGTAAGAATCGTTTTGTCCTTTTTATTTTTAATAAGGTATTTTCCATTATCATTAAAATCTATTTCAATCTCTTCAAAGTTAGTTTTTTTATCATTTTTGTCTCTCAAAATCCATTCTTCTTGATTTGTAAAAAGTGTATGTGATTTGGCAAAAAATGTCTTACTCTTTGTGTCTTGGCTATCAAGTTGTTC
Organism: Bernardetia sp.; assembly: GCF_020630935.1. NCBI lineage: Bacteria > Pseudomonadati > Bacteroidota > Cytophagia > Cytophagales > Bernardetiaceae > Bernardetia > Bernardetia sp. Next base: position 31,039 of record NZ_JAHDIG010000055.1, on the reverse strand, counting down.
TAAAATTTGCTTAGATTGCTTATAAGAGAAACCATACTTTTTCAAAAACTCTGAAACGATAAGCAAAGGTTCTACTATATTTCTAATAGTTTCTGTTCTTATCAAGATGCTTTTATCTTCTCTTTTGGAGAGTGTTTTTTCAAATGTTTTTAGATGAAAACGCAGTAAATTTTCCATTGCTCTAAGGCGTTCGGAGGTATCTAAAAACGTTTTTTCTGTATCTGGATTGATGTCTTTTAGCTTAGGAACAATCTGATGACGAATGAAATTTCTTTTATATTTTTCGGTTTGATTGCTGGCATCTTCTCGCCATTTTAGATTATTTTCCTTTGCATAATTCAAAATCTCCTGTTTGGTAAGGCAAAGCAAAGGACGAATAATTTTGGCTTGACTGTTTTTATATATGCTTCTTTTGGGGACAATTCCACGCAGCCCAGAAATGCCACTTCCTTTGCTCAAATGATAGAGCGACGTTTCTAAAGAATCGGAAAGATGGTGTGCTGTAGCTACGAACTCATAACCTTCTTTGCTACTTATTTTTTCAAAAAAATCATAGCGTAATTCTCTAGCTATCAGTTGAATAGATTTTTGTTTTTCTTCTGCTAATTTTTTGGTGTTGAACTTGATAGAATGGAAATCTATATTTTTTTCTTTTGCATAATTTCTAATAAATTTTTCATCTCCATCAGATTCGTCTGCTCTAAGTGAAAAGTTACAATGAGCAATTCCTATTTTTTTTATGTTGTCTAGTTTTGATAAAATATCTGTCAAAACCATTGAGTCCACACCTCCACTACACGCCACAAGGATTGATTTATCTTGTAGTTCAAAATTATTCTTTTTAGAAAATTGCTGGATTTGTTTTAAGGTTTTCATGAGAGTTTGTAAACCGTCGTTGAGGCTCAAATGTAGCTATCAACGAGGATTTTTTAATATTTTGCTGCAAAATTATTCAACATTTTATTGTCTATCAATTTTATAATTTCTCTAGCTGTTTGTTTATCTGGACTTTCATTTCTAAAAACGGTCTTCAAACTATCGCTTGCATTTTCTTCATATTCCCTTCCACAAGGCGTGTCTAAACTTGCTCCATTTTTTATTAAAAGCTCCAAACAAGCAATATAGTTCTCATTAATTTCCATTGGAAAATCTATTTTTTTCTGTTCGTATTTTTCATAAATCGCATAAAAGAGTGGTGTATGAACTACTTTGTATGGATAAGTTTTAGGATTTTTGAAAGTAAAACGTTTTTCTATTTCTGCATTGTTTTCTATTAGAAATTTTACCATATCAATATCTCCTATCTTACTAGAATATGCCAAAAATGGATATGGACAGCCATAATCTACTGAAATAGACTCGTCTAAAATCTGTTTTTTTACAGCTTCAGTGTTTCCACTTGTGTAATCTGAACAGATAGTTTCCGTCTTGTAAGTCGTATAAAAAAGATAGCCAGCCGTTCCAATGATACCACAAAAAATAGTTGTGATAATTAAAATGACTAGAATTTTAATAGTATTATCGCTCATTGTTTTTACATTAAATTAAAAAATCCTTATTCAAGCAAAGAAAGAATAAGGATTTTTAGAGTACTAGACATGAGATAAAAAGTTGTTGGTGTCGCTGTCGCTAAAATACCAACGAACGGTACTTTTCCCTGTTCTGTGGCTTACAGAACAGGAAATATCTATGGATGTCCAGTACTCTAAAGAATTTTTTGTCTATAAAGATAAAGTTTTTATTATCTAATTCCGTTAGACCATTTTATCATTAATGGAGAAAGAATAAGAGCCAAAATAGCAAAACCAATTGCTGCAAATCCTACTTGTGAGAATACAGTAGAATATGTATAGAGTTTTTCCATTCCTTCTGTAAAATTGGCTGCTTGTTCTGGAGCTACTCCTGTAACCATTTCTACCAAGCCATCTATGAAAGTAGGTTCTGTGGCTGTTTGTTGTCCATCACCTCCATTACCTGCTGTAAATGTAGCAATGATTCCAGCAATATGATGAGCAAAAGCAGAAGATAAGAACCAAACCCCCATCATAAAGCCTACAAATTGTTTTGGAGTAAGTTCTGTTACTTTAGAAAGTCCTACTGGAGAGATAAATAATTCTCCTGTTGTCATTAGTAAATAACCTAATACTAAAAATATCATTGGCACTAATGCAGATTCATTAGCAAAACGAATAGAAATAGCAAAAATCAAGAATCCTAAACCAAGTTGAGCAATACCTAAAGCAAATTTTATTGGTGTGTATGGGTTCATTTTCTTTTTAGAAAGCCATATCCACATCATAGAAAAAGGAATAGCAAATATTATGATAAAAATAGCATTAATAGAATTGGTTTGTGCAGCATTCATCAAAACTAAATCTACACTATTTTTAGCAAAAAGTGTGAGGGAGCTACCACTCTGCTCAAAGAAAGACCAAAAAACCGTAATGAAAAAAGTAAGAATACAAACTACAAGAACTCTTTGGACTTCTTCTTTTGAGACGATTGTCATGATATAAACTACATAAGCAATAGAAACAGCTAAAGCACCATACAAAATCCAAGAAACATACTGATTTTCCCATACTAAAAATGTAAATATTGGAACAGACATAAATGCTAATACATATACAACAGATTCTGCTGTTTTTGCTAGAGTTCCTTTTCCATTTGGAGGATGACCTTCATTTCCAAAAACACCTTTACGCATTCCATCCCAAAAGAATATAAGTCCTGCAAGCATTCCTACACCTGCTGCACCAAATCCCCAGTGCCAACCAAAAGCATCAGCCAACCAACCACAAAAGATAGGAGCAGCAGCAGCACCAATGTTGATTCCCATGTAAAAAATAGTAAAACCTCCATCACGGCGAGCATCTCCTTCTTTATAAAGAGAACCAACGAAAGAAGAAATATTTGGCTTGAAAAATCCGTTTCCAACAATTATTAAAGCAAGTGCGATATAAAAAGCATATGTATTTTCTATTGCCAAAACAAAATGCCCTAAAGTCATCAAAATTCCTCCTAACATAATTGCTTTTCTATATCCTATTAACTTATCAGCAACCATACCACCTATAAAAGGAGTCGCATACACTAAAGAACCATACGCAGCATAAACTACAATCGAAAGTTCCTCACCATTGGGAAGTCCATTGAAAAGGACATCAGTCATATAAAGTGTTAGCAAAGCACGCATTCCATAAAAACTAAAGCGTTCCCAAAGCTCTGCAAAGAATAAGTAAAAAAGTCCTTTGGGGTGTCCAAACATTTCTTGTAACTCTCCCTCAAAAGGGTCTTTTTGTGGTTTGGCTGGTATTCCTTCTGTTGCCATAAATTTTAATTGGTGTGTTGATTTATAAGTAAATAATTCTAATATTTTTTGCTATTATAGCTATTCAATACTGCGAATTTATGAATTTATAATGAATAATTTTGAAACAATTTGGAATTAGGAAAATTTAAGAAGTGATTTTTACCCAAATACTTTGTTATATTTACTATTGATTTAGTTAAAAGGCTTGCCTTTCAACTACACTTCTACTTTCCATTTAGCATTATCAGTAACTGTTTACTGATAACTATTTACTGATAACTGATATTTCTATGTTCGACTTTGATTTTCGTTTTTTAGATGCTAAAAATAAGCCTACTTCATTTTTTGATAAGCAAGGTTCTATCGAAGAGGAAGGAATATATTTTGATGGAGAAATGCTTGCCTTTTCAGAGATTCAAGAAGTGGTTAGATATCGCAATCGTCTTTCTATCATTATAAAAGCAGGCGCAAGAACGGCTGTAGATGAGTTTTTGCTGCCTCATTTCAATGGTTTTATGATTCGTGTAGAAGAAGAAGAAGCCTTCGATATAAAAAGTATGATAGATAGAAGATACACAGAGCTTCAAGTAGAAGAGAGAAAAAAAGAACTCAAAGCTCAAGACGAACTCCATAATTTCAGAAAATCTGAATGTCCTACCTGTAGAAGTAGCATAGATTTGTCTTATGTACGCCCTACACGCTATATTTTTTGTAGATATTGTGATACTATTTTCAATAAACATGGTAATTATACAGATTTGAATGACTATAAAATCTGCCCAGTTTGTAATTACTATAACCGAGTTCAAGTTACACCAAAAGTAGAATTATACTTTTACGGAAAAGAAGACAAGGCTTCTGTTTTTGAATCTACTTTTCAATGTGATAGCTGTACGGAAAGGGAATTGCGCCCTCGTTTTTGGAAAAATCTTCCTTTTGTGGTGGGGGCAATAGCTGATTTTATAGCTAAAAACAAAATAGAAACAGATATTGATTCCTCGTATGCAGAACTTACAAAAGCTAACCGATTAGGATATTTAGGCAGAGTGGATGAGGCAAAACCTCTTTATGAGTCGATGTTTCTCTATGTAAAAGACCAACCTGGTGTACTTTACGATTTTGGAAAGGCATATCTTGATTCGGCTCTACTTTTATTGGAAGATGAGGAGTTTACTGGAGATGAAGCAGCATTGCCTTACATAAAAGAAGCTGTACATTGGCTTTCAAGATGCTTGAAAATGTGTGCTAATTATGAGCCTGCTATTAAGCTCTTTGAAGACAACGAAGAACTAGAATACGAAATTGAGGACGACGAATATGAAGATGAATACGAATAGAATAAATAAGATGGATTATCTAACTTTATTTAGATTTAATTCTACCTTATTTTCAATATCATAAAGTACAAGGTTAGAAGATTTGAAATAATTTATTTCATAACATCGTTGATTTTCGTCTCCACTTCCAATGACTAAAAAACGTCCTGTTTTATCAAAAATGCCTCCTTCGTTGGGACATTTGTTATAGGTGGCAAAAGTTTGGTAGTCATTTTCTCTTTTTTCTCTCTCATAAAGGTTTGGATAAACCTTTCGCCCTTCAAAAATAAAATAAGTTGAACTTTTTTGAGCAACCTCTTCTTCTACTTTCCAAGTACCATCTAACTCAAAGGTAGTTTTTTTGAGAAATTCTATATTTTCTAAAGAAGTTGTAAAACTGCTAGAATCAGTAGGTACAATCGTATAAAGTTCTGTATATTGATTCTGTTCTTTTTTTCTGAAACAAGAAATACAAGAAAGGACTATTGTAAAAAATAAAGCCGTAAAAATAAAATTTTTAGATAACATTCAGGTTCTATCTAATTATAAATCAAAGATTAAAATGACAAATACAGATTTTTTTAAGAAAGACTTTCAAGCAAAATTATATAAGTTTTGTTGTGTTTTTTTTATAATGTTTTTATTCAATGTGTCTAATCTTATGGCACAAAGCGATTCTAAAAACAAACTAACTCATCATACAAACGTTATAAAATCAGCAAAAAATACAATTAGTGAGCTATGTAGCCCTAAAATGCACGGCAGAGGCTATGCTTATAGTGGCGAGCAAATAGCTGCACAATACATTGCTTCAGAGTTTGAACGAATAGGATTATTAAAGTACAAAGGTAATTATTTTCAATCATTTAATCTAAAATCTGTCAATACTTTTCCAAAAAAAGTACAATTAAAATCTACAGAAAAAAACTTTCAAGTAGGAGAAGAGTATTTGATAACTTCTTTTTCAAATTCTGGAAAAGGAAAAGTGGGTGTTTTGTATTTAGATTCAGCTTTTTTTGAGAACGATTCGGCTCAAAATGCCTTTCAAAAAGTCTCCTTGAAAAAAACGGCTGTGATGTATTCTGATAAATGGACAAAGAAAATTCAGTTGGAAAATGCAGCATTTATAGATAAAATACAAGAGGCAAAAGCTGTTTTTGTCAGAACAGAAAAGTTGGTTGGTGTTCCTTCACCAGTTGCGTATTCAAAACCACATTTTGAAGTATTGGACAGTATTTTTCCTATTTATGAGCCTTTGGATTTGATAGATTTACAAGATTTGAAAGAAGCTAAAAAACAAGGAAAAATTCAAAAGCTAAAGTTTAATGTAAAGTCAAAACTTATTGAAAGTCAGCCTTCACAAAATGTAGTGGGGTATGTAAAAGGGACAAAAAATCCAGAAAAAGTGATTGTTTTCTCTGCACATTACGACCATTTGGGTAGGATGGGAAAAGATGTTTTCTTTGCTGGGGCAAATGACAATGCTTCTGGTGTAGCGATGCTTTTAGAACTAGCAAAATATTATGCTCAAAATCCTCCAGAATACTCAGTAGCTTTTATGGCATTTGGTTCAGAAGAAATCGGACTTTTGGGTTCGATGTTTTATACTACAAATCCACTTTTTCCACTTAAAAATATTCATTTTCTTATCAATTTGGATTTAGTTGGAACTGGAGAAGAAGGCGCAACAGTCGTAAATGCTACTATTCATGAAAAAGAATTTGAACTATTGAAAAAAATCAATCAAGAAAAAAACTATGTAAAAAATATAGCTAGTAGAGGCGAAGCAGCCAATTCTGACCATTATTTTTTTCATAAAAACAGAGTTCCTAGTTTTTTTATTTATCTGAATGGAGGTAGCCAAGCCTATCACGATATAAACGACACCCCTCAAAACTTATCACTTTTTGCTTATCAAAACTTGTATGAACTTTTGATAGAGTTTAGTCAGAGTTTGATGGAATAACATAAAAGTGTAGGTTAAAGGCTTGCCTTTAACATTTATAAAAGTAAAAAGGCTTTTCAGTATAATTTTATACTAAAAAGCCTTTATAATATGCGTTGAAGTGCAGTAGAAACACTAGAGTAATTCTTACTTGTGTGTACGCTCGTCAGAAACAGTAAGTTTATGACGACCTTTCGCACGTCTTGCACGAAGAACATTACGTCCTCCTGGAGTTTCTGAACGTGAGCGAAAACCATGTTTGTTTTTACGCTTGCGTTGTGAAGGTTGAAAAGTACGTTTCATAATAATTGAGATTAAATAAGCCTAAAGTTTCACAACTCTAAACTGTTTTTATGAGTGTTTTAAAACAATGAAGGGCAAAATTACGAAAAGATGTGCGTTTCTACAAAGATTATTTTATATTTTTACTAAATACTATATTCGTCAAATATAAGTCGTTCACACCCTTGTTGGTCTTTAGTTTCAGCTTGTCGTTACGATAACCAATAAGTATACAATACAAACTTATGAGTATATTTGTTGTTGGTGTCATTTCACTAAAACACCAACAACAGTAAAATGGAACAAAATATTTAATTCTTTTAATAAATTTAGAAAATCAAATCGTGCCTATTTCTCCATAGGGTTGGGTTTGCAAACCCAGCCCTATGGAGAAATGAACTTTACAAAATTAACCGTGATAAGGTTTATTGATATAAACTAAATAATGCTTGTGAAAAATGAAAAAAAATATGTAAACAAAATTCTTAAAAATGTAATACTTGGGTTAAATAAATGGAGTAATACTCGTGAAGCTGAAATAACTCATATAAGAGAGGAAAAAGATTTTTTTTAGTCACAATAGAGATGAGAAAAAAAGCAGATGGCTCAATTTTATATGGTTCAAGTACTAAATATGCAATAGATAGAGGTAACAATATGTATTATTTTGTGCATCCTATGGACAGCTTAGAAGAAATTAGTAGAATTATAGAAAGAGGGCGAAGAAACACTTTATATAGGATAAAAGAAAAACTATTAAATTTCTATCACAATAAGATTTCCCCTCGTTTGGCGTAGTGTTTCAAAAAAATGAATGAAAAAAGTAGCTCTAGCTAACTTCCAAGCGAGTTAGAGCTATGTCTTCGTTATCCAGCCGTGGCTTTCGACTCACTACTCTAAAACCTATCAATCTGTATTTACATTCTATCTTTCTACTAACATCTGATTTACTTCCGTACGCTGTGCCGAGCGAAAATGAACAAAATAATTCCCATTTTGCCACCCATTTATATCAATAATTAAGGGAGACTTATCTGCTTCCATAGAAAAATAAAGCACTCCATCTGAATCATAAATTTGTACAGTAGCGTGCATATCTGTACTTGGCAAGTGAATTTTGATATATGAGGTTTCTACTTTCGAAGGTACAAACTGATTGGATGCCAATGTCAAGATGACATCTACTGGCATAATTTCAGAATAGGTAGCATCGCCATCAGCATTCAGAATTTTCAAACGGTAGTGTAGGCGAGAGGCAAATGCTTTTTTATCTACAAAAGAATAATATTCTGTATCGTTGCTCTGAACAGTTTCAATAGTCGTAAAATTGCGACCATCTATACTGCGTTCTACCTCAAAATAGGAAATAGGAACAGTTTCGGCAGCCGATTTGAGTTGCCAACGCAAGATAACTGTTTTTGGAGAAGTAGCTTGTGCTTGCATACTAACCTCTTGTGCATAACTATAGGCGTGAGTGTGAAAAGCACAAAGCAATATTAGTAACAAACAACTTATACTATGTACCAAAGTTTTGAAGGAAGAGTAAAATATTTTTTTTCGCATAGCCGTGTTGTGTTTTTCAGAGATAGTAGAGCAAAACTTATTATGGCGTTTTGACAAAGATAAGCAAGATAGTACTTTTCAAAGAAAAAACTTCTTGCACTTATCTATATAGTAGTCAGAATTTATACCAATAACCCCAAAAAATGAATTATAGTATATTATAAAAACTATTTTTCGATAAAGTTATCTTGCTTACCTACAAAGTGCTATTTTACTTCTGTAAAAATGGAAACTTTCTGACTTCAGCCTTAATTCTTTTTCCTTCTCTTACCTCTACAAAGATTTCAGTATCCACTTTTGTAAATTCTTTTTTAAGGTATGCCATTCCGATAGATGTTCCCAACGAAGGTGATTTTGTACCCGAAGTAACTTCTCCAATCTGATTTCCTCCGTCTGCTGCATCAAAAACTTTATGGTGTTGGCGAGCAATTCCCTTATCTAAAACTTCAAAACCTATTAATTTCTTTGTAACGCCTTCTTTCTTTTGAAGTTCTAAGGCTTCACTATTAATAAATTTTTTATTGAATTTGGTTATCCAACCCAAACCAGCTTCCAAAGGCGAAGTAGTATCATTTATATCATTTCCATACAAACAAAATCCCATTTCTAGGCGAAGCGTATCTCTTGCAGCTAACCCAACAGGAACAATTCCGTGTTCTGCTCCACTCTTCAAAATGGCTTCCCATACTTCGACAGCATTTTCATTATTGACATAGATTTCAAAACCTCCTGCGCCTGTATAGCCTGTATTTGAAATAATTACATTTGGAACGCCTGCAAACGTATCTTTTTTGAAATGATAATAAGGAATTTCTTTCAAGTTTACTTCTGTTAGAGGTTGAAGTGCATCTACAGCCACAGCACCTTGCACAGCAAAAAGGCTCATTTCATCAGAAATATTTGTCATCTCTACGCTTTCTGGCTTATGTTTCATCAGCCAATTCCAATCTTTTTCAATATTTGAAGCATTTACAACAAGCAAATAATCATTCTCTGCCATTTTATAAACAAGCAAATCATCTACAATTCCTCCTTTGTCGTTCGGAAAACAAGAATATTGTACTCTGCCATCATAAAGTGTAGCTACATCGTTGGAAGTTACATACTGCAAAAATGCTTCGGCTTCTTCTCCTTTTACAGAAAATTCTCCCATATGTGAGACATCAAACATTCCTACTTTTTCACGAACAGCGTGGTGTTCTGTAATCTGTGAAGCATACCAAACAGGCATTTCATAACCAGCAAATGGAATTAGTTTAGCTCCTAGTTTTGTATGAATATCGTGTAGAGCAACTCTTTTTAGTTCTGTTGATGGAGTAGTTTCAGCCATTTTATTGTACGTGTTTTTAGGTTAAAATCAAGCAATATTTTGCTACTGCAAAAGTATGAATTTTTTTGGAATCAAGACTTATAAAAAATAGGGTTTGAATTTCTCCTTACAGTCTCTTATCTTGCTTTATTATTTTGGTAATATTAGTCTTAGTCGTTGGTGGGGATACCAACAAGGACTGTGGTAAAAAATTAAACTTATTTTTTGTGGTTCAGCGTACTACTATCATAACAGTTTTGAGTGTTTTTGGACTTACACTTTTTCTAATTTTTCTTTTTCTGATACAAAAGGCTGCTTGGCAGAAAGAAAACGATGCTCTAAAAACAGAATTGGATAGTCTTAGAAATAGTAGCCAAGAACTAGCTATAGAGTTTGAGGAAAAGATTGGAAAACGACGTATTTCGGATTCTTTGATGTATAGAAAAGTGTATGATAATTATTTTGATGCCTACGATGCTCAAAATTTTAGGCTGTATGCACTTTATAAAGATACTGAAAATAGATATGGCTCGGCTACAAATTTGGCTCGTGCTTTCAATATTGAAAACTCTAATTCTATCAAGAGTAATTCAGTTTTGGGCGAAATGTGGTATATTGTTCCTGTAAAGGGTGTTCATTTTGTAGAAAAAAAACAAACTTGGACATCTATTGCTAGAAAATATTATCACAACTTAAATGATTCTACATTGTTGAAAGACTTCAATAAAGAACTCAAACCAAATCGTTTTGCCATAATTCCGTTTAATTGATAGTAGTTAATTTAGAATTGTGTAGTTTATATAATCTAATCAGATTTTCAATTAGTTTTGCTGACTATTCCATGATTCGTAATTTTTAATTCGTAATTGATTTTTAGTGGAAACAATTTATACAGACCATCAAATCATTTTTATTTCATCTCTTGTACCTGCTTATGCTGTTATCGGAGTGGGTTTTTTTTGTGTGTTTATAGGACTTATTTTTTTTAGAAAAGTATATAAAAAAATACGTTTCTTTTGGCTGATTTTTGGACTTGCTCTCATGACATTGGGCGTATTGGATTTGAAAGTGGGTAAAATCAAAAAACTAACCATAGATAAAGAAAAAGAAGCCTTGATTGTCTCAGAGCGAAAATATTTTGGGAAGGAAGTTATTACATCTATTCCCTTTGATAATTTTAGCCATATAGAGGTAATGCGAGATTGGACAATTAGGCAAGGAAATTTATTTTCAAGAAACGAACTGACACTGAATATTTCTTTAGTGCGTTGGGGATTGAAACCTATAGAACTAGGAATTTATAGTGAAAAAGCTGTACTAAAGCAGCTTATCAACAAATTAAGAACGACTGTTTCTTTTCCTGTCTACTTGGTTCAGAATCCAGAGGACAAGAGTTATGCTAATTTTTCTAGGCAGTTTCTCAATGCTGACAATGTAGAGCTTTCTTACAACTATCCACTGGCAGAGTTTATGATGCCTCCAGATACTCTGCAAATTACAGAAATTAGTTATGATTTGCCACGCCCTATAAATATCAGTATTATCAAACAAGGTAGTGATGACATGGCAGTTTGGAATAATACGTACAATGTATTTTGGATTGCACTTGTTGGCATAATGACTTTTGGAGGACTCTATTTGCTTCAAAATTGGGTACTTCCCAAAAGAGGGTTTGGAGTTGCCTTTGCACTTTTTTATGCATCAGGAATTATCACAGGAGTAGTTTGGATAGGATTCGTTTTGTCTGCTACTTTTAGTAAAACACAGATTGAATTTAGAGAAAGCAATATTTCTTACTCTACTCGCTTATTTGGTATAAAAGCATTTGAGCAAATTACTGCAAAAGCAGAAGTAAATGATATCTTACCTATTATCAATTCAGTAAATCCACAAGATGCTCAACTGACTGTTGTATCTGTAACAGGACTAACATTGATGGTTCAAAATATTGCCGAGCCGATAGATGCTGTAAATGTAGCTTTTAAAAAAGCACAAGAAAGTCCTATGGATTATCGTATTCTGATAGATGTAGAATCACTAACAATGGGAGAACGTTTGCTTTTGGAAAAAGAAATGAGAAGATATATGACAGGAGAAAAATAATCACTAGAAATATCTAAAATATATGCAAAACAAGAGAAAAAATTATGTTCTGAGGCGTTATTTATTGCTCTTTTTGATGATAAACTGTATTTCTATATCTAATTTGTTAGCTTTTACTTATCAGCAATTTGGAGATAGTACGGATTATCCAGCATCTGAATTATATGTTTTGAATGATACTAATAACCAGCCTCTTTTGGTTCAAATTACTAAATATTCAGAACAACAAATTGCTACAAATAAAGATAATGTCAATATATGCCTCTATCCATCTTTTACTAAGGCGAAGGATTCTACTTTACGTGTCAATGGATTGGTTTTTAATGTTGGACAGGATGCAGGAATTGCGAGGTTTAGCGCATTGGCAGAGTCTATTCCGATGACAAAATCAGATTCTTTAGCAGAAATAAAACGCTTTGTAGGCACTTTATTTAACAATGGAGATCCTTCCAAACCTATTATATCTTATAAAGGTATTGTCCAGCCTCGTTATTTGTTACTTTTTTCTCCTAAAAACAATCAAAAAAACAAAATGGCAGAGGGAAGTATAAGAGCAAAAAATAAATTACGTGAGCGAAAAGAACTTGTTTTCAAAAAGTCTGATGCAACACTTAGACTGATTGTCTTAGAAAATAGAATAAAAGATAACCACGTTCTTAAACTTGTTCTTGAAGGAGAAAGTGAGTTTAAAAATAGTCCTACTGCCTACATTCAACTTGTTGGACATGCAGGAGAATTTTCTATCCCTTTAGGAACATTTGTTTCTGATGCAATACATCCAAATTATTTTTATTTGCCTGTGGAAAAAGAGTTAGTAGAAAAACTTCTCAAAGGAGAATCTGATTATTCCATTACATTTCAAAGTACAGAGAAATATAAATTTTCAGAGGTAAAATTAAATAATTTTTAGTTGTAAAGCTGTTTTTTTACATTTACAAAAATTAGGTTATATTTGTCTGTATAGGTTATCTAATCTCTGATATGAATAATTGCATAGAAACCTTATTTTATCCGACCATTTGACGCTCATTTTGTTTTGATATAATTATAAAAATATGGAAAGAATACACATTAAGAATTTTAAGCAGATAAAAGAAGCTGACCTATATTTACGTAAATTTAATGTCATTGTGGGCGAGCATGCTTGTGGGAAAAGTACCCTTATGAAAGTAGCTTATTTTATGCACCACTTGCAAGATGAGATTATAAATGAAGTTTCGGCAAATGCTCCTCAAATTTTTAGGCATAACTTTTTCGGACGAATGAAACAAGCTGTCCGAATTGCCTTTGTACATCATTTTGGTTCTACTAGGCATTTAGAAGACTTTACAATCGACTATTACACTCCTTCTGGAGAGCTAGTTTGTTTTTACATTAATGATAACAACGATTTAGATTTATTTTTTGTAGATGATTTTGGAGATAAAATATTAGATAATTCTTTTGAAGCCGTAGAGGAGCTAGTAGCCTTAAAGAATAAAGGTTTGGATAGTTCTTCAAAAGAGTGGCAAGAGGTTTTGGATGCACTTAGAGCCAGACTAAATATTGTTTTTGGAGACAATACACAAGAGCTTTATATTCCAAACAATAGAAGTATTTGGTTTGCTATCGGAAATCGTGTACAGACTATTTTTGATGAAATGGAACAAACGCTTAAAAACAAAGGATTTTTACGCTTTGATTCCGAACACGAACTTTTCCAATTACGTTTTGTACAGCATATTAAGAATAATGTACTGCCTGTTTTTAAAAGAAATACAACACTAAAGGATGTGTTTTTTGATGTAATGAAGTTTAGCACAGATGCCAATCTGAAAATAGAATCTACTACTGAGCTTATCAATACTCTTCTTCAAGGAACATATCAGACAGATTCTTTTGGTGAAAAAATATTTTATGAAATGCCAGAAAAATATGTCTATCTTCAAAATGCTTCTACGCATCAGCAGGAACTTATCCGTATGGTACAAGATTTATTTTTAGCTGCTTTACATCAAAGACCTGTTTTAAGGTTTATAGAGCATCCAGAAGCACACGTAAGAACAGAGTTACACAAAACACTCACAGAGTTTTTAGTGTGGTATGCAACTGCTCATCCAGAAAATCAACTTGTTTTTTCTACCCATTCTACTCAAATAGTTGAAACCTTAAACAAAATTATAGAAAAAGGAGAATACTTGAAAAATGAAGAAATCAATATATTGACCTTAGATGATGGGAATTTAGTGGTGCTTTCTAATCAAGAAGAAGAAAAAGTAGAGCAAATAGAAAAAGATTTAGTATAAAAATAAAATATACTCTATAAAAAACTCCTTTCAAAAATAATCTTTGAAAGGAGTTTTTAATGTAGCACACTCTTTAGAGAGTGAATTATTTATACTGAAAAACTTTCCCCACACCCACAAGTGCGTGAAGCATTTGGATTTACAAATTGAAATCCTTTTCCATTCAGACCATCTGTAAAGTCAAGAGAAGTTCCCAAAAGGTAAAGTAAACTTTTTTTATCGACTAATATTTTGATGCCTTTGTCTTCAAATACCTCATCAGCATCTTGAATAGACGCATCAAAAGCAAGGTCATACATTAAGCCTGAACAGCCTCCTCCTTGTACAGATACACGGATATTGCTATTGGGAGCATGATTTTCTTTTTGTTTGAGCAAATTTATTTGGTCGGCAGCTTTGTCTGTGATTGTAATCATAACGTTTCGTTTCTAGTAAGTTATTAAAATAATTCTAGCCAGAATTGAAAGTTCTGTGAACTCTTTTTTCTTGATAAAAATTAAATGCAAATACAAAATTACTCAAAATTAGTGAGATTATTTAGAATCTGTAAAAATAAGAGTAACCTCTATAAAAAACGCTTTTTTGAAAGAAAAAGTTTTACATAATTCCACGTACATACATAAAGGCTTCTGCAAAATGCTTTCCTACGGCTACTCCCCAACGTCTAGCCTGTATTTTCAAGGCTTCTGGCGAACGAGGGTGTGGATATGGGCGTTTTTCAAATTCATAGCTTTCCATTCCTTTAATTTTTGCTTCTACATTTTCTTCATCTACACTCACAAAAAAATTAGGTTGGAAAGGGTTGGGATAGTTGAAGGCTTGCCACTCAGTGGAAGAAGGCGTTTCGAAAGTAAAAATGTGTTGTACTTTTTCATTTTCCATAGGACGAATTGCTGTCATGACGGCTTCAAATGTTCGTCGATGGTCAATGTTTAGGTCTCCTCCGTGGTGTGTAAAAATAATAGTAGGCTCAAACTCTTGTTTTTCTTTCTCAATTACTTTTACCAAGTCTAGTAAAGCGACTGTATCAAAACGATTATCGGCAAAATCATAAATCCCTACACTTTGGTAACCAATACATTTTTGAGCAGAATAAATATTATCTCTATGTGTTTGAAGTTCTTTTTCCCATTTTTCTCTGTCTCTGTTATCAGAACGAGAGGTAATGCCTTCACCTAAAATAATTGCCCTTACCTGACAATTATAGTTGTTGATAAGATGGTGCATCGTTGCCCCCACACCTAGAAGTTCGTCGTCAGGATGAGCCACGACTACCAGTATTTTTTTGTCTTGAAAATTTATCATTTAATCAATTATTTTAAGTCAGTTTTGTATTGAAAAACTTGACACTCAAAGTTATTTACGTTTTGGCTATCGATATGCTCAAAATTTGCTCTTAAAAAAGCTTTTTGAGATGCCATATTCTCCTGTTTTACTATACCTTTTAATGATATAGAAGTAGGTTGTTTTTGTAATAACTTGACAGTATGAATGAGCATTTTAGTAGCCAATTTTTTTCCTCTATAGTTTTTGCTAACACTATAATCTATCCAACCATTTTTTTCTTCTCTATCTTGAGTATCTGTATTCCAATCTACCCTAACTTGCCCGATAGGAGTATTTGAGCTTTCTAAAAAAAAGAGTAGTAAGAGAGAAGATGAAGCAATTTTACTTTCAAACCAAGCCAAGTGATTTTCCCAAACAATAGGTTCGCTATTAAAAGCATTTTCTCTAACAGCTTCATCATTTGCCCATTCAAAATAGATTTTGGCATCTTGTAATTGAGCAGTTCTGAAGGTAAGTGTTTGATTAGAAAATATTGCTTCGATGCATTTATTTACCCCATTTTTTCCTATTAAAGTAGGTGCATAATTTTGAATAACCCTTTTCAAATCAAGGTTTTGAAAATTAGTTATTTGAGAACTAATCTTTGTTGCGATATTTATATCATCCCAATTGATATTTTCTAACAAAAAACTTTTTTCAAGATAATATTTCTGATTTGGAACTTGGTCAATCGCCAAGCAAATGCCAATAGTAGGTTTGCCAAGACTTGCTAGTTCGTACAGTGTCTGACCACAAGCAGATATAACTAAGTTGTTTTTGAGATATAACTCATGCATTTCTTCAGCAGATTGCTTTCCCAAAATCTCAATATTCTCATTACGAAGAAATTTTTTTTCTAATTCTTTTCGTTCGTTTTCTTGTGGACAAATAACTTGTACTTTTTTTAAATTTTGATTTAGGCAAACTTTAATGAGTTTAGGCAAGAGGTTGCGAAAGTCTGTGCCACCTATCGTAATCAAAAGATTATCTATATTTTTATCCGTTGTTTGGCGATTTTCATGCTCTTTTGAAGAAATAAAAATAGGGCGTAGCAGTACAAATTCTTTCCCCCCAATACATTTTGCTTTTTGATTAGTATAATCTATCTGCTCAAAGAAAACATTCGGATTAATGATTAAATCTGCATCATAATCTATTCTGTTGTAATCATCTATTACTACAACTTTTTTAAAATTTTGCTTCAAATCAGAATAGATATTTTCATTTGCCAAATAAGAATCTATCAAAACAATATCAAACTCCTTTGAGAGAATATTTATTTTCAATATTTTGTCTTCCAGCCAGTTATATATCTCTCCTTCTACTTCAAAACTCTCACTTCCATTTACATGTAAAAGCATTTTTGTTTTTAAACCTTGCTTTTTAGCTTCTTTTTGTAGTGCAGAGCAACGCATATAATGTCCATAACCAATAGACTTACCTGCCTCAGTAAGAATAAGAAGTTTGTTCATAGAAAAATTAATTAATCAAGATTAAAAAGTTGAAGAGCATTCTGATAAAAAATCTGTTCTTGTTGTTCTGATGTAAAGTTATGTTTTTCAAAGAAATCTTTATGTACTTTGATAGCCTCATCAAAGTTATGATACGGATGGTCTGTACCAAAAACTACTCTATTTATCATTTTTTTATATACAAAGGCAAAATCTTGCTCTAAAGAAGAACCAATATAATAAGGAAGCGAAAAGGAAGTATCTAGCCAAACATTTTTCTTATCAGCAGCCAAAAGCATACTCTCAATAATTCTATATCCTCCACTATGAACAATTACAATAGGCGTTTTTTCAACCAAATCAGCTACAAAACAAGCTAGTTTTAGATTGTCGTAAGCATACATCTTTGAAGTTCCATAACTTCCATCAATACAAATAATTAAGCCTTTTTCTTGAGCAAACTGACATATTTTGCCTACCTCTACAAAATCTGCTTCACTTATTTTTTGTAGGTAAGAATTAAACATAATTGCTTTTGCACCTGCTTTCACTACTTTTTCTATATACTCAAAAGCATCAAATCTGCGAAAATCTACTAAAGCTGTAAAAGAAGTTTTATCAAAGAGTTGATTTGCTTTTTGAAAAAATGGCGTTACATCTTCATCGAAAAGGTTGGTATTGAACAATAAAAAATTAGCTCCAACTGCTTTATTTATTGTTTCTTGATGCTTTTGAAGACCTTTAGAGATTCCTTCAACATTAAGGTTTAAATCTTGGTCAATGACTACATTTACATCTTCATGTTCTATAAAAGGAAGATGAATATTAAAATCAAAAATCTGCATTATTTTTTTATTTGTAAAGGAAAAGCATAAACTCTTTTTGAGGAATGGCAGCATAATTATGCTTCAAAACTACATTTGGAGTAAGAGAGAGGGCAAAGTCTAGCATTTTTGCAGGATTATGATAAAAAACAAAATCTTCTTTTGGATAATTATCTGTTAGTTTATCACTCAAAAAATCTACTACCAATACTTCATTGACCAAAGAAAAAGCATTTTTGATAAAATTGAAAGAATACTGATAATTATCTACTTTATCTTTTAAGTTCAGATTCAAAACGCCTAACATAATAGCTGCATCAGCCACAGGTTGTGATAAAGCAGTTTCTCCAATATTTGCTACCTCAAATCTAGCTTTTTGCTCTTCTGACCATATTTTTTGAGCTTCACTAATCAAATCAGGATTAATGTCCCATCCAATATAATTTTGAAACTCCTTATTCTGAGCCTTCAAGAGAGCTAAATAATCTCCAAAGCCACAGCCAATATCCAGAATAGATTTTTGATTAGAAAAATTTATTCCCTCTAATGTCTGTTGGAAACGATAGGTTTGTTGTTCTGTGTTTCCCCAACCGAGTGTTTGAACATGGTATCCTAATTTTTTGTAGCGTTGGGAATAACGACTTACCATCTGCTCTGAAATTTCTTTGAAGGCTATTGTATCTTTCATTAAATTATTAAGTAAATAAAGTGTAATCTTATTTGTTTTGGTTTACAAAGTCATCGCTATTTCTTCAAACAACTCTTGGCTAGGATTAATGCAATTAATATCTGAAACTTTTTTAATTAATCGTTTTTTATCAACATTGAATTTTTCAGAGGTTGCATTTACTACTGGCATATAACTGGTATGAAAACGACTAATTCCAATATGAATTTCCTCATCTGTAAGACCTTGCACTCGTGGCATAAGAGGTACAATTTCTTTATTTGCAAATTCATAAAAATCATAGATTTCAGTATCAATGGGGCTAATTCCCATTTTTTGTAGTAAATGAACTACAATTTCACTTTGTGCATTGCCTGCACTTCTGCCCATTCCACGCACACAGGTATCTACATAATTTGCTCCAGCTCTAACAGCTTCTAAAGAGTTTGCAATCGCTAATCCTAAGTTATTGTGTCCATGAAACCCTAAATGTGTTTGTATGACTTGCTTGGTTCGGTCTATGTATTCGTACACTTCGTGTGGCATCATACAACCTGCTGAATCTACTAAATAGATGGCATCAGAAGTTTGCCATTTGTCTATTTCTTGAACAATTTTGGTAAACTCATACGATTTTACTCCATAGCTTTTCATAAGATTTACTCCTACAATAAGTCCTTTTTTCTTTGCATATTCAGCATACTCTCGTATTCTTTCAAAGTAATCTACATTGTTTCCAATTCTGATAAAACTAATTCCTGCATCTACAGCTTTATCAATATCTTCCTTTGTACCGATATTTGGGATAAAGAAAGTTCCAATTTTGGCATTTGGAGCAGCTTCTTTGGCTGCTCTTACATACGTTTGGTCATCTTCTTTTGAAAGACCAGTTTTAGGATTGTTCCAAGCACCTAAACCTAATCCGTGTCCGACTTCGATGTATTCAAATCCTAAGTCATACAATCCCTTTGTAATACGTGCTGTTTGGAATCTATCAAATTGAAAATCTATTACATAAGAACCATCTCTCAACGTATTTTCTACAATATTTATCATAATCTCACTATTTTTAATTGAATTTTTATAAGAATATTTAAACAAAATGTTTTTTATTTATAATATTCAATAGTTAGTTCTTTTTTAAAGTCAGAAAAATTTGATAAAGTCTGTTTACTATCTGCACCTTGAATCACTAACATAGAATGACGAGATGCACAATTTTCGATAGACTCTACCATATCATTTTCTCCATAAATGCTCCTAAAACGAACTGTATAATCTTTTGAAAGCATATTGTTCATATTGATAGATTTGATTACTTTACCTACTTCAAAGTCTAAGAAAGTGAGCATTACAGATTTTTTCATAAAACCTAACCCCATGTTTTCTACTTTAAAATTATCTGTTCCTAAAGATTGATGAAGTAAAACTTTATTCAAATCAATTTGAGTGAGTAAAGGAACAATCACAGAAGAGGTATAAACCCCTCCACCTCTATTGGTACATTCTACCAAAAATATTTCCTCATTCTGATTAACTATATATTCTCCGTGCGTGTGTCCGTACTGATACCCCAAAAGAGAAACTACATCATTATGGTTTTCAAGTAGCTTTTTGTTTAAATCCTCTGAAAATTGTGCAGGATAGATAATTTCTTTCGTAACAGGCTTACTACCTTTTTCAAATTTACGAGAAGCAACAGCAAGAGACTGGTGTCCATTGCTAAAGCAAAATCCATCAACAGTTACTAAAGTACCTTCAATAAATTCTTCACAAATAAGTGTGTGTGAAGGAGAGTTAGAAATAGCATCATAAAAAGCTGATTTCAGACTTTCTTCTTCTTTAATAATAGTAACCCCAAATGTACCACGACTATCAATAGGTTTCAAAATCAATGGAAAACCAACCTGAGAAGCAGCTTCTTCTAAGGCTTCTATTGTTTTTACTTTGCGATAAATAGGTTGTCTAACCTTTGTATTATTGCAACGCTCACGCTGTTCGAATTTATCGTTTGATAAGATAGCTGAGTCAATAGGAGCAAAAGGCAGATTTAATTTGGAAGCAATTATAGAAGCTGTATAAAATGAATAATCGCAATTATCTGTCAAGATAGCATCAATTTTGTGCGCTTGTGCAATACGCAAGTGAGCTGCAATGTCTGTACTTTCTTTTATATAATGGTGGTCTGCAAACTCAAAACTCTGTGCTTGTAAATTTGGATGAGTAGCAATAATACTATGCCCCTCTTTTTTTATGGTTTCTAAGAGCGCATACTGTTCCCAGCCAGCACCTATGACAAGTATTTTTTTCATTTTTTCTGTAAAGATTTATATAAGACCCTAGGAAGATAATTTGATTGATTAATATTTCTAGCTTGGTAAGGCTGTATTATGGGTTTTTCTATCATCTCATAACCTTTACCTTCTGAAAACCTAATCATTTCCTTCCATTCTTTTTCATTTTGTTTCACAGTACCTTTATATTCTATAGGTACTTTTATAGGAGCAACAAAAGTAGAAATATATGCTATCTCATTCATATCTAAATTAGATTTTTGTGCAGAGTAATGCAAAAAACGATATATAAGAACATAGCGAGGCTCTAATTTTATTCTATATGCTAGTCGGTTTGCCATATCTCCATGCATATACATTGCGCCTTGAAAGATATTAAGCATAAAGTAGTTTCTATCAAATTCTCCTCTGCTTTTATCTTTCATAAAATATTTGATAGGTTCTACTTTTGTTCCATCTTTTTTTGTAATAATTACTCTATATGCATACTGACCAATCAGATGCCTACTAGAAAACAACTTTACTTCTGAAAACCGAATAAACCAAGTTTTTAATATTTTGGAAAATGAGTAAAGTTCTTCTAAGTGTAAATCATTCAAATACTCTTCTTGCTCTGATTGATGTTTTACTACCAAAGAGTTGAGATCGTAACTGTCTGAACTAGGAATAGTCTCTGTAACCTCTTGCATAGCATTTATGCTGTTTATTGTACTGTTTAATAAAATTTTAGAAAAATTGTACGAAATAAAATAAATGGCTATAAATGCACTACCTAATATAAGACGTTTTTTTGTCAAAAAAGGAAGAAGTATTTGTAATTTCTTTTCTTCATTATCAATCAGTGATGTAAATATAGGAAAACTACTAGATAGCAAAAAACCAAAAAGAACAGCATAAATACCAATGAAGAAGATATTAAAAGGATAAATCAAACCTAAGAATAAAGTAGTAGCAAGGCAAATGCTCAATGTTCGTGTTTTGCGAAAAAGAAATAAAGGAAGAAATATTATCTCTATAAAGACGGAAGAATAGTTGGCTATATAAGTTATTATTCTACTCCTCGTTATAAACTCTAAATACTTTGGGAGTGTCCAAGGCATTGTACAAAAAGCATAAAAACCATTCCCTTCAAACCATAGTGGGTCAATGAGTTTATCTACACCAGCTAATAAAAAAATGAAACCAAAATAAATTCCCAATACATATAAAAAAATAACAGGGGTTTGTTTAGGTGTTAGTGCAATAAAGCGAAGAACATTCTTCTGTTTATATAGAAAATTATTCAATGAGAATTTGTAATCAGTTCTAAGAAGAACAAAAGCCCAAATATTACACAGAATCGTGAATTCGAAAATACCAAAAGTATATACATTTCGTGTAATAAACACAGCAACAATGAGTTGAACAACTCCAACTAACCTCCCTCCTATACCAAAAAGAAGTAGTAAAGAAGCTAATAACCAGACCCATAGAGCAGATTTTAATAGTAGTATATTTGATTCGTATTCAATATGAAACCATATTACATCAAAAAATAAGAAATAATTATAAATCAGAATAAAGTTTACGATAGAGAAAGAAATACGATAAATAGCTAATATATTTGGATTTAGCTTCTCATCTATATAATGTCTGTTTAAGTAATCTTCGTATCTATTGATTTTAGGCTTTAAAAAACGAATTAGATTCTCCTCTTTTGAAAGTATAACAACTATACTAATACTTAGAAAAGTAAGAGATAAAATGCCAGTAAGTAGTTGATAAACATAACTGTGTACTACAAAGCTCAATTCAAGCACTTCCTTCGTGAAAAAAGGATTTGTAATGATTGCTAAAAATAGAAAAAAAGAAAATTTTAGGTACTTATTTTTCATTTTTATTGAAAATTATCGAATGATATAAGATTTTTTTAAAATACTAAACTGCTTTACATCAGTATTTAATTTCTTATCAAGAATACTGTCCAATTCAGAACAATTTATCCCCTCTTTATTTCTTCTAAATATAAAATCATCTTTTTGTAAAGAATCTCCAGCTTTTTTATCTTTATTCAAGACCAAACGAGTAGCAATGGCATTTTTGAAACCTCTTTCTTCCTGTTCAATATCTAGTCTTACATTAGGTTTGAGCATTTTTTCTGTTGCTCTTATTCCTTCAATCATGTGTTTCAACTCTTCGGGTTCTAATGAAAAAGGAGCGTCAGGAACAGGTAGTGAGCGACTCATAGCAAAATGTTTTTCGATTACTTTTGCGCCTCTAGCTACGGCTGCAATAGATGCAAAAATATCTGTTGTGTGGTCAGAAAAGCCAACAATGCAGTCAAACATAGTTTTATAAGTATCCATTAAAGGCAAATGCACTCTTTCAAAAGGAGTTGGATAAATACTATTGCAATGTAGAATGATGTATTTGTCATTTTTAGCCTTTTCAAAAATCTGTACCACTTTTTCCAAATCGCCATAGTTTACCAAACCTGTTGAGAGTATGGTAGGCTTATGTAGAGAAGCTACCTTTTCAACAAGTTGGGGAAATGTACCAACTTGAGCCGAGGCAAGTTTGTAAATAGGAGTATTAAGTTCTTCTAAAATATCAATAGATTCCAGATACGTAGGAGAGGAAAAAAATAAAATATCTTTCTTTTTGCAGTAATCATGTAGAAGGTAGTGCCACTCTTCAGGTAAATCAATTCTTTTGTGTAACTCAATAGTTTCTTTGCTAGGATTTATGTACAACTTATCTACACTGATAGATTGAAATTTTACAGCATCTGCTCCTGCTTCTTTGGCTGCATCAATAGTTTCATAAGCTAACTCAAGGCTTTGATTATGATTAGAGCCAATTTCTGCAATAACAAAAACTTTATCTTCTCCTATTGTATATTTATCAGTTAATTTTATTGTCTTCATTTTAATAGTATTTCAAATTTTATTGTACTCTAAAAAATTGATGATGTGTATCTCTGCAAAAAATGCTAGTAGCATAGTGGACATACTATTTTCAAAATAAATAGAATATTTATTCTATCACAAATAAAAATCTTACCTCAATACATATAAATTATAACTTATTTAGATAGTTTGCAGTATGTAACAAATCATTTTGTCGTAGTAGTTGAATAGCTGTTGTTTTTTCCTCTTCAAAAGAAGTAAATATTTGTTTTTGAAAATTGCTTTGATTGATAGCAACTGCCCAAGGTCTTTGACTTAGAAAAGTATTTATTTCTTTCCAGCCAAAGAGAGGATTATCTTTATACAAATTTTCATAAAGTAAGCACATTAAAGAATAATCTGTTGGGTTGTCCATTGTCAGACGCCATTTTTCTATTTCTTCTTTTTTAGAAATCACTTGAGGATAATGAAGTTTATATTTTTGTGGCTTAGAAGTAATATATGGTGTAACATGTTCTGTCTCTGCTTTTTTTGAAGCATTTTGGTGAGCTTCTTCTAAAGCCGAAAAAGATAATACTTCTACATTCATACCTAAAGGAAGTCCTTTTGTGTAGGTATAATCAGCGTTATTAGAAATGTGTTCTGAGATTGCTTTTTCTATGTAAATAGGGTCAAAACAAGGATTGTCGGCTGTCAGTCTGACTATTGTTTCAAAATTATTTTCTTTAGCAATGCTGTAAAACCTAGATAGAACATTTTCTTCATCTCCTCTAAATAGTAAACATTTATCTTTCAGAATATTTTCTAAAATATCATTTTCAGAATTTATAGATGAGGCTACAACTACCTTATCTGCATTTTTTGTAGCTTTTGCTCTTCGAATGATTTGTTCTAATACAGATACAGAACTTCTATAAGGTAATTTGAAAAGAATTTTTCCTTCCAAACGTGTCGAACCCATACGAGCTTGTATGATAATTCCTACATTATGTTTTACCATGCTGTCCAGCCTCCATCTATCACAATGTTTTGTCCAGTAATAAAATTAGATGCTTCTGAACTTAAAAGAACAAAAGCTCCTTTTAAATCTTCTGGTTTGCCTATTTTTTTGAGTGGTGATTTATTTTTTAGACTTTCTATAAATTCTTTGTGTTTTTGTACTTCCTCACTTGGAAATGCACCGGGTGTAATAGCATTTACTTGGATATTATCTTTTCCTAAATAACAGGCAAAATAACGAGTGAGCTGTAGAACTCCAGCTTTGGCTGTTCCATAATGAGGTGGATTTAAAAAATTATTGTCTTGATATATGGAGAAATCAGGAGAAATCAGACCGTACATAGAAGATACATTAATAATTTTTCCTCCATTTTCTTTTAAATAAGGAATTACCTCCCGAATACATCTGTAAGTAGCATTCAAATTGCCATCAATTCCATAATTCCAATCTTCATCACTCATTTTTTCTGGTGATTGTCCTTTAGAATAAAAAGCATTATTTATCAGCACATCTATTTTTCCAAATTGCTTATTGACTTCTTCAAATCCTTTTCGAATAGAATCAGTATCTGAAATATCAAAAGTATGAAAATGTATGTTTGCTTTAAAAGGCGATTCTGCAAAGGCAGTCTGAAACTTCTCCTCTGATTTTGCTAAAACTACCACACTTGCACCAGCTTCTGCCAAACCTTCACAAATTGCTTTTCCCAAGTAGCCATAACCACCTGTAACCAATACATTTTTCTGTGATAGTGATAATAAATTCATTATTTTTTCCATAAAAAAGGTAATATAATTTCCTCCTTTTCTTCTTTGAAAGAAGATAAGTCTAGTTCCAATTTCTCAATTTTTTCAAATTCTTCAATGATACTTAAATTTTGTTCTAAGTCAGAAATTCCACTCAAACCTAAAAGAGCAATATCTATGTTAGGGTTATTCAGGACAAAAAATAAAGGTAAAGTAGCTTTTTGGAGGTTATATTTTTCGGCTAAAGTATGTAAATGAGATAGTTTTTCAAGGGAAGAATCAAAATGAGAAGACAAATCTTTCTTATTCATAAAAAATAAACCTTGTAGAAACACTGAGCGAATATGTATTTCTACATTTTTTGAATTTAACTTTTCAAAATAAGATTCAAATCTTCTATCAAATAGATTATAAGGAAGTTGAAGAATATCAAAATCAATATTTTTTTCAAAAAGAGTTTCTAATTGAGATGGATAATATAACGAAAAACCTATTTTTTTAACTTTACCTTGTGATTTTATATCCTTTAACTCTTCCCATAAAGAGGGAGATTTAATAAATGTATCATAGTCATGAAACAGATAAGCATAAATACTGTCTGCTTGCAAATGACGTAAAGAAGTCTCTATTTCTTGTTGTATATTTTGTGTATTAGGAGAAAACTTAGATACAATTTTGAATGAATTATCAGTAGAAATATTTTGTCCTACTACTTGCTCGCTATCTCCGTATGCTCTAGCAGTATCTAAATATGAGATTCCTTTTTTTTTAGCGAGTTGTAGAATTTGACTTACTTCTTCCTGAGAAACTTTGCCTGTATTGTTACTGATTCCATAATCTAAACCAAACTGAACAGTTCCAATACCTAATTTTTGTATGTATTTGTTTGAAGAAATCATTTATACATTTAAGTTGTTTAAGAATAGAGAAAAAACAAACTATTTACGGTCTGCTCTAGCAAGACTGACCTAATGAACTAAGGTCAGACCGATAACTCATTCAACTTTATTTTTTACAAATTCTAATACTTTCTCAATTACAAAATTCTGTTCTTCTTCGGTAAGTGTTGGATACATAGGAAGGCTCAAACAAGATTCATAATATTTTTCAGCATTTGGAAAATCGCCTTTCTTGTAGCCCAAAGACTGATAGTAAGGCATGGTGTGAACAGGAATATAATGTACTTGGGCAAAGATATTGTTTTCTCTCAAGTAGTCATAGAGTTCTTTGCGTTGTTCTACTTGAATAACATAAAGATGATAGGCGTGGAAAACTTTATCTTTTGGATACTGAAAAAAACAAACTTCAGAGTTTTGGAATGCCTCATCGTAACGCTTGGCAATGGCTTGGCGTTTTTGCATCATCTCATCGGCTCTTGAAAGTTGTGAAATACCTAAAGAAGCCAAAATATCTGGAATTCGATAATTATAACCCAAATCTTGCATTTCATAGTACCAACTACCATGGTTTTCCTGTAGTAAGTCTTGGTTTTTAGTTATGCCATGCGTGCGAAGTTTGATTAATTTATCATAAAGGTTTTTATCATTTGTCGTAATCATTCCTCCTTCTCCAGAGGCAATATGTTTTACTGGGTGAAAAGAAAAAATAGCCAAATCGGCATAATTTCCATTTCCACAGTTTTGTTTTTGATTTGCAGAATCTACAAAATATCCGCCTGGGGCATGACAAGCATCTTCAATAATCCATAAGTCATACTCATCGGCTAGTTTTTTGATTTTCTCTAAATTGACAGGCAGACCCATAAAATCTACTGGGATAATTCCATCATAAGTTCCTTTTGGACTAGATTTTAAAAGTTCTTCTAATTTTTCTACATCTATGAGTGCTGTCTTTGGGTCAATGTCTGCAAAAACTACTTCCCCACCACAATAACGCACACAGTTTGCTGAAGCTGCAAAAGTGATAGGGGTTGTGATAACTTTACTTTTTTCATTTACATTTAAAGCCAACGTACACAAATGAAGTGCAGCCGTTCCGTTTGAAACTGCTACGGCATATTTTGAACCTACGTAATCAGCAAATTTTTGCTCAAACTCTTCTATCTTTGGTCCTTGTGTTAGGAAATCTGCTTGTAGTGTCTCTACAACAGCATCTATATCCTCTTGAGTGATATTCTGTTTTCCATAAGGAATAGAAAAAGTAGTGGTAATATTCATAAACTTAAAGGTAAAATTAACTTGTTGCTTCAAAGGCTTCAAAATTAGAATCTACGTGTTCTTTAATAAGTTCACGTAGCTCCTCAACAGTTAGCCAATCTGTATTTTGTCCAGAACTGTATGAAAAACCATCTTCTACTGGTTTGCCTCCGTGGTATTTTAAGTATTTATTGACCTGCTCTTCATAAGAAGCAAAAGGAGCATTAGGAACGATAATAAAATGATTTTCTAACTCAATCGTATTCATAGAATCACTTTCTGTAATCATTTCTTCGTGAATTTTTTCTCCTGGACGAACGCCCACAATTTCTTTCTCACACTCTGGTGCAATTGCTTCAGCAACATCTAAAATACGATATGATGGGATTTTGGGAACAAATATTTCTCCTCCTTTAGCATTCTCTAAAGCAAAAAGAACCAAATCTACACCTTCTTTTAAAGAAATGTTGAAGCGTGTCATTCCTTCATGCGTGATAGGTAGTTTGCCTTCACTGCGTTTATTCATAAAAAATGGAATGACCGAACCACGAGAACCCATTACATTTCCATAACGCACTACTGAAAAACTGATTTTGTTGCTACCTGCAATATTGTTAGCAGCCACAAAAAGTTTGTCTGAGCAAAGTTTGGTTGCTCCGTATAAGTTGATAGGAGCTGCAGCTTTGTCTGTTGAGAGAGCTACGACTTGTTTTACTCCAGAGTCAATACAGGCTTCTATGAGGTTCTGAGCTCCCAAAACATTTGTTTTGATACACTCAAAAGGGTTGTATTCTGCTGTCGGTACTTGCTTCAAAGCTGCTGCATGAATCACAATATCTACTCCGTGTAACGCACGCATCAGACGTTCTTTATCACGAATATCTCCAATAAAATAACGAATAGCAGGATAGGTGGCAGGCGAAAAAGTTTGTGCCATTTCAAACTGCTTGAGTTCATCTCTTGAAAAGATAATCAGGCGCTTTACTTGTGGATATTTCTCTAAAATAGTCTTGACGAATTTCTTACCAAATGAGCCTGTCCCTCCAGTAATAAAAATTGATTTATTGTTTAAGTCTAACATATATTTTTATGAATATCTGTAAAAAAACAAAAATACAGATGTTAATGTTTTTGAAGTTATTTTGATAAATGTTTAGCCCTATTAAGCCCCTATTTATCATTGAAAATTAATAATTTATCATTGATTTATACGGTGTCCATAAATGTTCTCTCTGTTCGGTTAAAAATCACGATTCCAATAATAAAGACAACCACAGCTAAAATTCCTGTGTAAACTACATCTATGAACTTTACACTTCCTGCTCCTAAAAAAGCCATTCTGAAGGCTTCCATCAAAGGAACAAGTGGATTATATTTTGCAGCCCAAGCATATTGTGCAGGAATTTGAGACAATGGGTATAAAACAGCTGAAAAAAACATTAGAAGCTGAACACCAAAACTAATGAAAACTGTTAGGTCTTTATACTTTGTAGTCAATGAAGAAATAATAATACCTAAGCCTAGTGCCAACAACCCACTAATAAAAAGTAGAAGAGGCAGAGAAAATATCCAGTTGGTAAGACTTATTTTTTCATCTGTGAAAATATAAAAATAAGCTACCGACCCAATAAGAAGTAAAAGACTGATTCCAAAGTTGAGCAAAGCTGAAATAACTGTTGAAATAGGCGTAACAAGGCGTGGAAAATATACTTTTCCAAAAATATGTTGGTTAGCAGAAAATGTAGTAGCTGTTCCCTGCAAACACTTAGCAAAAAATGACCAAGATAAATTACTTGTCAGATAAAATAAGAACGGAGGAATGCCGTCTGTACTAACATTCATTATATTACCAAAAACAATTACGTACAAAACTGTCGTAACAAAAGGGACAATAAAATGCCACGTAGGACCTAAAACGGTTTGTTTGTACTGTGCTACAAAATCACGTTTTACAAAAAGTAATATCAAGTCTCTATACTTCCAAACTTCTCTTAATTTTAAATCAAAAAGACTACCAGTAGGCACAATTTCTTCTGTCCAATAATCGCTTGGTAGAGCAGGAGTGTTTTGAGAAGGGTTTTGATTCATTCTATTTCTTAATGTTGTAATGTCTTTCTATACTGAATACATTTTTTTAATGAATCACAAAACTAATAAAATCTACTTCATTTCTTATTGTTACCTCAATTATATTTTCAACTTACTACATAGAGCCTTTAAAAAAGCTCTATAAAGTGGTTATTTTTTCGTAATTTTGTATGTAAAATAATTGCAAGCAAATGTTTTAAAACTGTTTTGGTTAAAAATCAGTTAATTAACAATAAAGCAACTACTTTACAATCCCTTATGAGCCAAAAGCTAATCATTTTCTCTGCCCCTTCTGGAGCTGGCAAAACCACCATCGTCAAACACTTACTAGGTGTTTACCCTGAAATTTTGAGTTTTTCAATTTCTGCTACCACTCGCTCACCTCGTCCGTATGAAAAACCAAATAAAGATTATTATTTTATTTCGGTGGAAGAGTTTAGAAAAAAAATAGAAAATCAAGAGTTTATAGAATACGAACAAGTCTATGATGGACTTTATTATGGAACGCTTCGTAGCGAAGTAGAACGCCTTTGGAGTATGGGGCAAGTCGTAGTTTTTGATGTCGATGTAAAAGGTGGTGTAGCTCTCAAGCAAGAGTTTGGAGATGCTGCTCTAGCTGTTTTTGTACAACCTCCTTCTATAAAAGAACTTCGTAAAAGACTTATTTCACGCAATACAGAAACTGACGAAACGCTTAAAGAAAGAGTACAGAAAGCTGAAATTGAAATGGAATTTGCTCCTTTTTTTGATGAAGTGATTATTAATGATTCATTAAGTGAAGCCTTAGGATACAGCGAGCAAGTTGTGGAAGAATTTATTTTGAAAAAAGCATAACATACAAACTATGAAAATAGGTCTTTACTTTGGCTCTTTTAATCCCATTCACGTCGGACACTTAATTACAGCTAATACAATAGCAGAAAATTCAGATTTAGACCAAGTGTGGTTTGTGGTTTCTCCTCATAATCCTCACAAAAAAAAATCTTCACTTCTTCATGAGTTTGATAGGTATGATATGGTTCGGCTTGCTATTGCTGGAAATGAAAAACTAAATGTGAGTGATATAGAGTTTTCTCTTCCTAAACCAAGTTATACTATTGATACACTTACCTATATTCAAGAAAAATATCCTAATTATCAATTTCAAATTTTGATAGGAGAAGACAACTTAACACATTTTCATAAGTGGAAAAACCATGAGAAGATTTTAGAATATTATGGTGTGTTGGTATATCCAAGAGAGGGAACTCCCAAAACAGAGTTTCATTCACATCCAAAAGTAAAATGTATAGAAGCTCCATTACTCAATATTTCGGCAACTTATATTCGTAATCTTATTCAAGAACAAAAATCTATTCGTTATCTTGTACCACAAGATGTTGAGGTTTTGATTCATTCCAAAAAATTTTATTTGTAATAAATAATATAGAAGTTGTTTAAGAATGGAAAAAAGTAGCTTGAATGAAGTGTAGAGTAAATTTTA
>NZ_JAHDIG010000054.1 GCF_020630935.1 Bernardetia sp. | reverse complement strand
AACAGACCTTGACAATAGTTTTTATAAACTAAATTGTACTACTCAACTACTTAAATGTTTAGAAAAAAGTCCAAAAAAAAACATCGGTAAAACATTACCGATGTTTTTGAATCACCAAATTTACCTATCACTAACTTAAAAAATAAGCAGTATTTTTAGATTGAATAGTTCAATCAATGCTTTTTATTCTTTTTGTGTTAGTAGGTTGTGCAAATTTAAGGCTTTTACCTCAAAATTTACATATCTACTACCATCTATTAACTATTTTTGTTTAAATTATTATCAAACTATTAATATCTTAGCACTAAAACAGTAGCTTTAGTTTTTATCAATTTGCTTTCTTAAAGCCTGTAACTCTTTCATTTTTGCTTGGCGTAACTTATTTTCCTGTGCTTCTATCCAAGCTGTTTTAGAATATTTTCCATCTGGATGTGCTTCTTTATAGGAAACGTACTCCAATCCTTGCTCTGCAAATGACTCTGAGTAAAGGTCTTCTAATAAGGCAAAGTTGGCATCTACATTTTGGCGCATCTCTTGTATTTCAGAGCCTGTTCCCATTACCATTGCTTCTAAATTTTCCCAATCAGCTACTTGCATATCTCTAAGAATCTCTTCATCTCCAGCATCAGTATCTGCTTGTGAAGTAATTACTACGTCTGCATGTTCAGATTGCAACATCATAAGTTGCTCTTGCCAAGAAGCTATTTTATCATTATCTTCATCCGTAAAATCTTGTATCTTTTTTCCGATATAGCTTTCCCAAAGCTGTTGGTCATTTGGATTGTGTTGCAATTTTTCCCAAATATCTGGCTTGTTCATAGGGTCTTTTTTATTTGCATTTTGAGCATCTACTGCACCAGTAAAAAAAAGCAATAATAAAAAAGTAAAGGATACAAAAAACTTTAATATAAAATTTATTTGTGTGGCTGTGTAGAGTTTTAGTATAGGCATAATAGCATAGTAAATAATTATAAATTTAGGATAGATTAATTGGTTTATATAGAAAAACGCAGAACGATTGTCTATACAACTATAAAAGTACAGAATGTTTTTGATATTTCCATATCACACTAAATATTGCCATGTGAGAAAAGCGATATAAAAGTTGGGCAAATAAATCATTTTGTGTAAAATTCTATTTTGCTACTCCATTTCACACATTTGCACTATTTTTATGTAACAATTCAAAAAACACCTAAAAACCTAATTTTCAAGCATTTACAGCAAAAAATTCGCAAAAAAACACTTTCAAAAACTACTGATTTCAAGAAAAAATTGTACTATTTTTGTTGATTTGGTGTAGTCTAATTGATTTGTCGTTCTAGGAAAGCCTGCTTTGCATCTTTCAGTTTTTCCATTTTAAGTTTTTTGAGTTCTTGTTCTTTTTCCATCATCCAACGAGATTCACTATAATTGCCTTTTGGGTATTTTTGTTTATAAAAAATGTATTCTGCTCCCAATGCCTCAAACTCGTCTGCCAAAACAGCTTCCAAAATAAAGAAGTTTTCATACAGATTTTCCTTTAGCTCTTCCATCTCTGTCGATTCTGCCAAAAATGACTCTTCTAAATCTTTCATAAAAGTCTTGACTTCTGGCTTGGCGAGTAGTTCGCTTATCTTTTGAGATTTGGTTAGAGATTTTGCACTTGTATTTGTAGTTACAGTCTCTACTGGGGTAGTGATAGTAGTTGGAGTTTTATTCTCATCTTTTTTTACGACGATAGTTTGCTTTTCCTCTTTTATTGTAGTGGTTGTAGAAATAACCTCTTGTTTTGTATCTTTTGCTTTAGTATTACTAGCCAATACTGGCTTTTGATTTAGTTTATTGAGCCACATTTCTTGAATCCATAATTTTATCTGCAAACGCTGTTTCAATGGCATATCTGTCCACTGTTTGTTTACATATTTTTGCCAAAGCAAAGAATCTAAAGGATTTTGTTGGAGCTGCGCCCACACAGCAGGATTGTTGTTTGGGTCGTAGGGAAGTTTTGTATGCAGACTATTTTGAGCAAATAGTGTATTTCCTCCAAAGCTCAGAAAGACAGAACAAAAAACTGTAGTTGTTATTTTCTTAACCATTTTGATACTGATAAGAGAAGGAAATATAAATGTTTTCATAGTTGTCAAAATTAAATGCTGCTTATGGTCGTTGATGCAAGATACAAAACTATATAATTTTGCTCTGCATCAAAATAGTATTTATTAAACGTATAAAAGCAGTAAATGATTTTATTTTAGCTTATTTTCATTCCTACAAATCTGTTCTTAGTTTCATTGTAGTAGCTTGTCTTTGAAACCAAAGCCAAACAGCTCATCTATATTCATAATAAAAAAGAGCTATTTTTAGTAAATTTGTAGTAGTGGTTCAAGTCTAAAGACTTGTAAAGTGATAGGTCGTAGTCATCACAGTGCATTCTTTGGCATAATAAAACATCAGATATAATATGATATTTCACAGGAAAGAAAAATTATTAATCATACTTTCAGTTATAATAACTCTAGGGTTTTGTGCTTGTCACGAAACTACTAAGTCTTTAAGTAATGATAATCTAAATAGCAATACGAATAAATTAATCAGCGAGCAGTCTAAAGTTGAAAAAAAACAAACATTAATTTCTGAATACAAAAGATCTAATGGAGAAAAAACAGACATCAAATATGTAAAGGATACAGTGATAATTGATTCAGAACCTGTTTATGACTTTGAGTTTTATTTAACAACTGAAATTGAGAATTGGTATAATAAAAACTATAAAAAACAAGTTAACTCTAATCATTGGGAATTAGCAAATATATATAGTAGAAGTAATACTGAATCTAAATTAATTGGGAAAATGATTACCTATTATGATACTTTAGTTTCAAATTATATTATCCAAGTCAAAACTATTGATGGTAAGGTAAAAAAAGAATTTAGGGAAATAGGAGATTGGGGTTATGGGATACATATTAATATCGTAGCTCATTCTGAGCACTTTGTGCAATTACCAGAAGAATACTTCGGAAAAGAAGCTTGGGTTTTAACACAAAATATTAATGGAAACTCAGAATCATATAGAGGAAGTTTAGTAGAATTATCGGCTAATGAGTTAATTGAAAAGGATACAAGAAAGAAGGTTGAAATTAAACAAGGAGTGTATTTGATTGAAGCCTTTGAAAACTCAAAATTTGTAATAAGAAAAGAAATCCCTGAGGACATGCCTTGTGGAGATGACATACTTAAAACAAATGAAATAAAAAATATACCACGATATTACTTAGATATTGAAAAAATTAAATTAAAAAACGGCGACTTTGATGTTAAGCCTGCTTATCCAAGAGGCTGCTAAGTGTTATTTATACAACCCATTTGGCTCGTAAAAAAAATCTAAAAGACAAAATTCAACTCTATGAAAATTAACATCTTATTTTTTTTATCTCTTCTAGCTTTTGCTTGTCAAGCTCAAGACTTAGAAAATAGTATAGATAAAATTGATAGCGCAGAAAAAGAATTATCGAATTCTTTCACAACTTTTTTCTCAACATGTATTTTAGAAACAGATTGCAAGAAATGTATTGATGAATTGGCTAGTCAAGCGACAGACGAATATAAAATGTATTTGATTGGAACAGTTTTATACAACATTGATGAAGAGAAATCTTTTGAATTACACAAAAAAGCCATTGAACTCAAACCAAATGAACTTAATTTTTCGCTGGAATATGCGATGCAATTACACAGAAAAGGACTGTATGAAGAAGCTATTCCATATTATTTGGCATATCAGAAACAAGCAGAAACAGATTATAGAATTGATTTGTGGTTGTCTGAATGTTATTTGAATAATAGAGAAAAAGATAAAGCTATAAAGAGTTGGAATGCTTGTAATCACGCAAAAAACCACGTCGGCATTGATAAAGCTATTTACCTCATTCATGGCGAAACAGACCAAATAAAAAAACGTTCTGAATTGCGCTTAAAAATACAAGAACACAAGGATAAAAAAAGCACTTATGATTTGATTTTTTTAGACCTAAACTGGGAAGTAGATTGGTGGAATACACTTATTCAAAAATTTTTCTTAGAAAAAGATTTAGAATTGATAGGCGAAACCTATGGAAAATCTAGTGAAATATATCGTGATTTGGATGCTTACAGTTCTATAAAAAAACTTTCAAAGAACTATGGAAAAGCCGATTCGATAAAAACCATTTTTTCTCAATCAGAAATGATTATTGACAACAATAGATTTTTCCCTAACGGAAATATTACTTCTGATTTACTTAGAATAGCTTTTACAAATGAAATATTAACAGAAAAGGATTTTTTTGAGTCAAGAAAAGATGAAATTTTAAGTTGGGCAGACTCCACAAAAGATATTGAATTACTTAATATTTATGCCTATTTAGAAGCAACTGTAAAAGGTGAAGTTTCAGAGGCAACAGATAAAAAAGGTTGGAATGAGTACAATGACGAACGTTTTGCAATAAGTTATTTTATGGGATTAGCAGAAAAAAACACATATAACAATCCAGATTTAGAGAAAGCGTTATCAGATTTTCCTAACTCTGCTCTCATACAATTTGTGAAGATGAACTGTGCTTACATTGAAGATAAAGAGTTTGAGAGTGACTTAATAGAGCTTATAAAAAAAGAATTTAGAACACTAACGACAGATCCAAATAGATATTCTTACCGATTAAAAGGTTATTTTCATTTGTTAGAGAATGGAAAATAATGTTTTGTGCTGTGTATATTTTCACAACAGTTAAAATTAAAACGAAAGACCAATAAAAGTATTGAATTACAGCATAATGAAATATCACAACATTGGAACAGCTTTTCACAATTATGCAAATAGCTTACCTTTCAAAACAAGCACTTTTCTCAAATATTTTGTATTTTTGCTGACATAATTAGCATATTCATTTCATTTTTTCCTACGATAAGAATTAAGACAAAAACTATGGATCAAGCTCTTTTAGATGCTCAACACATTGTTCAGATTGCAGCCGAAATTGGTGTACGTGTAAAGCAGGTAGAAGCAACAGCACAACTTTTAGATGAAGGGGCAACTGTTCCTTTTATTTCTCGTTACCGAAAAGAAGTTACAGGAACGCTAGACGAAGTACAAGTAGCCACTATTAGAGATAGGCTGGCACAGCTTCGTGAGCTAGATAAGCGTAGAGAAGCTATATTAAAATCTATTGATGAGCAGGGCAAACTGACTCCAGAATTAGAAGAAAAAATAAATGCTGTTCAGACCTTAGCAGCCTTAGAAGATTTGTACTTGCCTTACAAACCAAAGCGCAAAACCCGTGCTTCAATGGCAAAAGAAAAAGGGTTAGAGCCATTAGCATTAGAGATTTTAGAACAAGGAAGAATGGATTTGGAAAGAACGGCCAAAAAATTTATTGATGAAGAGAAAGGTGTAAAAACATTAGAAGAAGCCTTAGCAGGAGCAAGAGATATTATTGCAGAACACATCAACGAACACGCTGAAACTCGTGCAAAAATGCGTCAAGTGTTTGAAAAAGAAGGTACAATTACAGCAAAAGTAATTACAGGAAAAGAAAAAGAAGGAGAAAAATACAAAGATTATTTTGAGTGGTCAGAACCTTTGGTAGAAGCACCTTCGCATCGTGTATTAGCTCTTCGAAGAGCAGAAAAAGAAGGTATTTTACTTTTAAACATAGAGCCAGAAGAAGAAAGAGCTTTAAAATTATTAGAAGATAATTTTGTTCATAGCAATACTACTTCATCAGAGCAAGTGCAGATAGCTGCAAAAGATGCTTATAAACGTCTTTTAAAGCCTTCTATGGAAACAGAAATTCGTATGCTTTCTAAAAAAAGAGCCGACGAAGAAGCCATTACTATTTTTGCCGAAAACCTTCGCCAGCTTTTACTTTCTGCTCCATTAGGACAAAAAAACACGCTTGCCCTTGACCCTGGGTTTAGAACAGGTTGTAAACTTGTCATTTTAGACAAACAAGGAAAACTACTTTATCACGATGCTATTTATCCAAATGAGCCTCAAAAAGAAATTACCAAATCGGCAAATATTCTTTTAGCACTTTGTGATAAATACAACATTGAAGCAATTGCTATTGGAAACGGAACGGCAAGTAGAGAAACAGAGCGTTTTATTAAGTCTATTCCAAACTTACCAAAATCTATTCAAGTAGTGGTTGTTAGTGAGAGTGGCGCATCTATTTACTCGGCTTCGGAAGTGGCTCGTGAAGAATTTGCAGATTATGATTTGACAGTTCGTGGTGCAGTTTCTATTGGTCGCCGTCTGATGGATCCGTTGGCAGAACTTGTAAAACTAGACCCAAAATCTATCGGTGTAGGACAATATCAGCACGATGTCGACCAAAAGCAGCTCAAAAATAGTTTGGATGATACAGTTATGAGTTGTGTGAATGCTGTTGGAGTAGAAGTAAATACGGCAAGTAAAGAGCTATTGAGTTATGTTTCTGGATTGGGAGCTTCGCTTGCTAAAAATATTGTAACCTATCGCAATGAAAATGGGGCATTTGTAAGCCGAGAGCAACTTAAAAAAGTTCCTCGTTTGGGAGACAAAGCCTTCGAACAAGCAGCTGGCTTCCTTCGTATTCGTGATGCTAAAAATTTACTAGATGCTAGTGCTGTTCACCCAGAAAGCTATTCGATTGTGGAGCAGATGGCAAAAGATTTGAACACAACGGTTGAAGAGCTTATGAAAAGTGAAGAACTAAGAAAGCAAATCAATCTAAAAAGTTATGTTACTGAAAAAGTAGGTTTACCAACACTTGAAGACATTGTTTCAGAGCTTGCCAAACCCGGGAGAGACCCACGTGAACAGTTCGAAGCCTTTTCTTTTGCAGAAGGTGTAGAAAAAATGGAGGATTTGCGTGTCGGAATGAAACTCTCTGGCATTGTTACCAATATTACAGATTTTGGTGCTTTTATAGATATTGGCGTTCATCAAGACGGACTAGCACACATCAGCCAACTTTCAGATAAGTTTATCAATCATCCAACAGAAGCTGTAAAGGTTCACCAAAAAGTAGAAGCTACAGTAATGGATGTAGATTTAAACAGAAAAAGAATTGGTTTGAGTCTAAAATCTGACCCATTTGGAGCAAACCCAGCAAAAGGAGAAGGAAGAAAATCTGCGACTAAAGAAGATAGAAAAAGTAATCCTAAATTTTCAAGAGGAAGTTCTTCTGACCGACCTGTTAGAAAATCATCCTACAAGAAAAACCAAGAAGAAACTGGAGGCTCAATGGCAGACAAACTAGCTGCTCTTAAAAATAAGTTTGGGAAGTAATACCATAAATATTTGCTGTTCTGTGAGCCACAGAACAGAGAAAAAGTGCTATTCGTTGGTGTTTTAGTGTAGCAGCACCAACAACTTTTTATCTTATGTCTAGTACTCTAACTGACCCTATTCTATAAACTAAAAACTCTTTATTCATTTTGGATAAAGAGTTTTTTGATATATAATTAATTTACCTCATTGAAAGCAATAGCAGCCAAATTGTGTAACTCAACTACTTTTTCAATAGGCTTTTGATAACCTCCTGCTAAGTTGGTTACGACTGGCAAACCTAATTCTTTGCAGGTTTTATATACAATTTTATCTCGTAAAGCAATTTGTTCAGTAGTAAACTGACCTCTGTCAACTTCTGGGTCATCAATATGACAATCTACGCCAGCTTGATAGAAAAGAATTTCACAAGTACTAAAACGCTCACAAATTAAATCAGAAAGTCGGTTTAGCCACTCTTCATTATTATAAATAGTAACGTCGTGGTATCCTAATGAATAATGTGCAACTAAGTTTTCGTGTCCTGTTTTATATAAAGTTTGGTCTGTGCCATCTCCTGAATGCGAATCAAGGTCTAAAATTCCGATTTTTTTAGCTCCAAAACGTTGATTGAGTAAAATGGCTGCGATAGTCAGACCAGAGAAAGTACAAAATCCTGCTGCTTGGTCGTAATGGGCATGATGAAAACCAGAAGTAGGAGAAAATGTCGACTCACGATGTTGGTAAGCATAAGTAGCTGCACTGACAAAGCTTCCAGTAGTCCACAACAGACTCTTCGCTATTTCTTTATTTTTATTGTCAAATCCATTTTTAATTTGTCCCTTCAAAATTCCTCGTACATAGGAAGGATTATGAGCCAAACACAATTCATCTACGCTTGAAGGGCGAACTTTCATTATCTCAACAGGATAACCTAAATTTTTCCAAGATTGTACAACAAGCTTTGGCTTTGCTGCACTTGGCGAATTTTTAATAAATGATGAAACAGTCTGCTGCTTGTTGTAAAAAACTTTCATATTAGATGGGTTGCTTAATTGCATAAATTCCGTTTTAGAACTCAACAAGCATAAAAAACGTTCCTTTATACTCTAAGAGACAAGAGAAAGAATGAGGAAAGACATTTTTACCTTAGAAGAACTATACTAATTTTTATTTCGTATCTTAAGTAGTTGAGTAGTACAATTTAGTTTAT
This sequence comes from Bernardetia sp., assembly GCF_020630935.1. Lineage (NCBI taxonomy): Bacteria > Pseudomonadati > Bacteroidota > Cytophagia > Cytophagales > Bernardetiaceae > Bernardetia > Bernardetia sp. The sequence continues at coordinate 25,303 of NZ_JAHDIG010000054.1, read as the reverse complement.
AAAAACTATTGTCAAGGTCTGTTTTTTTCTTCGAAAAGACCCTTGACAAAGTTAAAATTCAACTTTTTATAAAATTGCACTAGCTTTTGAAAATAACAAAATTATACCAGCTAACTACTTAAATATACTATCACTAAGAAAATGACAGCACAGACAAACTATCAATTCAACGAAAAGCTAACCGTAGAAGAATATATTAAATTAGAAGAATAAAACAACCAAAAATACGCATACCATAACGAACAAGTCTATGCTATGTCTAGAGGTTCTATTCCTCATAGTGTAATTGGGTCAAGTCTCTTTGTAGAAGTAGGAATATCTTTAAAAGGTAAGTCTTGTAAGCCTATCAATAATGATATGAAATTGTGGATAAAATATAAAAATAAATATGTTTATCCAGATGCAATGATTGTTTGTGGAAACTTTGAAATTGCAGATGACTATAAAGATGCTATTACTAATCCAGTTGTTATTTTTGAAGTTTTATTTAAATCTACTACGGGTTATGATAGAGGTGATAAATTTCAAGCCTACCGACAAATTCCTTCGTTTCTTCATTATGTATTGATAGAACAAGATAAACCACAGATAGATATTTTTTCAAGAAGGGAAAGTTCTGAAACAAATAAAGAAGACAAAAATACTTCTCTTTGGAGCATAACTACATTAGAAGGAATAGATAAAAAACTCACTTTGTAACTACCCAACAACCAAATGGTAGAAATTTCTTTGAAAGATATTTATGAAGGAGTAAATTTTGAAAAAAAGCCAGAAGAAAAATCTGATAAGTCTTAATTCACCTTTTGTGTAAAAACTTATGATATATCATTTGTGATGCTTTTCTCATCACTACTCTTTCTCATTCTAATAATTTTATGCAACATAGCTGCTCCTAATCCATAAAACCAAATCCACACTATTGAAAAGCCTTGTAGTACTTCAGCATTGTATATGTGATACTGTTCTTTGGTAATCGTTTTGACAAATGTTCCACGATTATGAACTATATACTGTCCATCTCTGAAATCTGCTGTGCCTCCTAAAGAACCATCATTAAAAACAAAAAAGCCAATTATAGCATATAAAATACTCCCCACAACTATTATTGGCAGCCAAATAGGAGCGCCTTTAAAAACAGAAATTAGATTTAATTTCTGTTTTTTGTTAGTATTTTGATGCTTTATGTTTCCTGCTTGGCTAAGTATAATGGGCAATATAATAGCAAAAATACCAAGATGAAGTCCCCAAACAAATGGAAAACTGTCTGCCACATCTATATTTAACAGGGTCAAAACATTGACAAAAATAGCTATTGACCATAGAGACAAAGCTAAATAAAATACTTTTCTAAGTTGTGATGTTGTAAGAGATGGGTTCATAATTTTATTGAATAATATACGAAAAAAACCAATGCAAAAGAGATTTGCATTGGTTTTCTTGATAAAAACTTGATTTTCTATTGATGTTCTGATTCTAAAGAGTAAATTTTATAACTACTCTACATAATCAGAAGATGCTTTTGCTGTCAAGTATTCTCTATTCAAACGAGCAATATGTTCTTGTCCGATAAGTTTTGGACACTCTGCCGAACATGCACCTGTATTTGTACATGAGCCAAAGCCTTCCTCATCCATTTGAGCTACCATATTTTCAGCACGCTTTTTCGCTTCTGATTTTCCTTGTGGAAGAAGTGCAAGCTGTGAAACTTTAGCAGAAACAAAAAGCATAGCCGAAGCATTTTTACACGCTGCCACACAAGCACCACAACCGATACACGCTGCTGCATTGAATGCCTCATCAGCAATTTCTTTAGGAATTGGCATCTCGTTAGCATCACGAGCATTTCCTGTATTTACAGAAATATAACCTCCTGACTGAATGATTCTATCAAAAGCACTTCTATTAACACTCAAATCTTTAATTACTGGAAATGCCTTTGCTCTCCAAGGTTCGATGGTAATAGTTGTGTTGTTTGGAAAAGAACGCATGTGAAGCTGACACGTAGTAACACCACGAACGTTTCCATGTGGATGTCCATTGATGTACATTGCACAAGAACCACAAATTCCCTCACGACAATCGTGATCGAAACTTACTGGATCTTCGCCTTTTCGTACTAAAGTTTCGTTTAACATATCCATCATTTCAAGGAAAGACATATCTGTCGAAACACCGTCTAATGTATAGGTTTTGAACTCACCTTTTGCATTTGCATTGGCTTGTCTCCAAACTTTTATTTTATATGAATTATGTTGTTCTGCCATAATTTTTATATTTTTTATTAAACCTATAAGGTTTCTGAAACCTTATAGGTTTATTATTATTGTTAAATTATTTATAACTACGCTGTGTAAGTTTGACATTTTCAAAGACTAATTCTTCTTTATGAAGAACTGGGTCGCCTGTCATAAACTCTGCTTTACTATCTCTTGGATATTCCCAAGCAGCTACGTAAGAATAATTTTCATCATCACGCTTTGCTTCGCCATTGATTTCATATTCCTCTCTGAAGTGACCTCCACAAGATTCATTTCTATCTAGGGCATCGATAATCATAAGTTCACCAAGCTCTAAGAAGTCAGCAATACGAAGAGCTTTTTCAAGTTCTGCATTGAGTTGATTGTCTGTTCCAACAACTTTCACATCATTCCAAAACTCTTCACGTAGTTTCTGAATTTCGGTACGAGCTAGTTTCAAACCATCTGCATTACGAGACATTCCACAATACTCCCACATAATACGACCTAATTTCTTATGAATTTCGTCTGGTGTTTGACTACCATCTACGCTCATTACTTGCTTAATTCTATCTTTTACCTCTGCTTCTGCTTGCGCAAAGGCTTCATGAGATGTATCTTCTACTTTGTAAGGCTGTGTTGCTAAATAATCCCCAACTGTATAAGGAGCTACAAAATAACCATCTGCCAAACCTTGCATTAAGGCACTTGCTCCCAAACGGTTTGCACCGTGGTCAGAGAAATTCGCTTCTCCAAGTGCATACAATCCATCCACATTTGTCATGAGGTTGTAATCTACCCAAAGACCTCCCATTGTATAGTGAGGAGCTGGATAAATCTTCATTGGCACTTTGTATGGGTCTTCGTCTGTAATTTGCTTATACATATCGAAGAGGTTACCATACTTGTCTTCTACATATTTCTTTCCATCTCTCTTGATAGCATCTCTAAAATCAAGGTAAACAGCTTTTCCAGTTGCTCCTACTCCCAAACCTTCATCACAAACATATTTTGCATTTCTTGAAGCCACATCACGAGGAACAAGATTACCAAATGTTGGATATTTTTCTTCCAAATAATAGAAACGGTCTTTATCAGCAATATCGTTTGGATTTTTGTTTTTATCTTCTGGATTGCGTGGTACCCATACACGTCCGTCGTTACGAAGCGATTCTGACATCAAAGTTAGTTTTGATTGGTGGTCGCCAGAAACTGGAATACAAGTTGGGTGAATTTGCGTGTAACAAGGGTTTGCAAAATAAGCTCCTTTTTTGTGCGCTCTCCAAGCTGCCGTAGCGTTACAAGCCATAGCATTAGTAGAAAGGAAAAATACATTTGAATATCCACCTGTACAAAGCAAAACAGCATGTCCTGCGTGAGATTCAATTTCTCCAGTTACCAAATTACGAGTTACGATTCCTCTTGCTTTTCCATCAATTTTGACAACATCAAGCATTTCTGTACGAGTAAACATTTCTACTTTACCTGTCGCTACTTGACGGCTAAGTGCAGAATATGCTCCTAAAAGAAGCTGCTGTCCTGTCTGTCCTTTTGCATAAAAAGTACGTGAAACCAAAGCTCCACCAAAAGAACGGTTATCCAACATTCCACCATACTCACGAGCAAATGGAACACCTTGTGCTACACATTGGTCAATAATATTAACACTTACTTGTGCCAAACGGTGAACATTTCCTTCTCTTGAACGGTAGTCTCCACCTTTTACAGTATCATAAAACAGACGATATACACTATCGCCATCGTTCTGATAGTTTTTGGCTGCATTGATTCCTCCTTGTGCTGCGATAGAGTGCGCTCTACGTGGACTATCGTGGAAAGTAAATGCTTTTACGTTGTAGCCAAGCTCTGCTAAAGAAGCTGCTGCTGATGCGCCTGCAAGCCCTGTTCCGACAACGATAATAGTATATTTACGTTTGTTGGCAGGGTTTACTAAGCGAATATTAAATTTATGTTTGTCCCACTTTTCGCCGATTGAGCCTTCTGGGATTTTTGAATTAAGTTCTGACATAATTGTTTTTTTTAGTTGTATTTTAAAGAAATACGCTACTATTAAATATTAGTTCAATTTGAATTGAATCTTTTGAAACAACTTTACACTATTGAATAACTTGTTTGTTCTAAAGGTTTTAAAATCTACCTTAATTTAGAATTTTTATTAAGATACAAATTATTCAGCAATACTTTCTTTTACATTTTCCCAAGGCGTATTTGGCTCTAGACTTGACCAGTCAGATGTTTTCCACTCTATCTGTTTTTTATCAAACTTATTTCTCACGTTATCTGCTGCCTCATCAATACTGTTCGCAACGCCAAATTGAGCCAACATAGCAAGTGGCATAGAAGAAAAACCTACAATGAACAAAATTGCTAATGCTTTGCTTGCTGCCGAAATGAGTGGAGTATATTTTTTGTGATTTAAGCCGAGTGTTTGGAAGCCACTTTGGAAACCGTGCCACAAGTGCATTCCTACAGCAAGCATACTTACAAGATACAAAGCTGCAAACCACCATACAGAAAGTGTCGTGGCTACCAAAGCATACAAGTTTTTGTAAGCTACACCATCTATTTCCATCACAGGTTGGTTTCCTCCAAAATGATATTGAAACCAAAACTGACCCATGTGCATAATGATGAAGAACAATAAAATAGAGCCTAAAATACCCATATTGCGAGATGCCCAAGATTTTTCGGAATCACCACTAACAGCATAGCCTGTTGGGCGAGCTTTTTTGTTTTGCAGGGTAAGAAAAAGAGCTACCAAAGCGTGTAAAACAATAGAGCCATACAATAAATAAGAAGTTATTTTGATAAGAGGAAATGTTGTCATAAAGACAGCATAGACATTAAACTTCTCACTCGCACTAGCAATATCTGGAATAAGAAGTTGGAAGTTTCCAGACATATGAACAATCAGAAAAGTTACTAAGAATAACCCTGTTAGCGACATCAATACTTTCCTACCGATGCTACTTGTGAGGGTACGTATAATCCAATTCATAGAAAGAATGGTTAAGTTGATTAGAAATTTGATTAAAAATAATTAGGGTAAATGCTAATTTGGAATACAAAATAAATGATTGGTTACTTATTTTGTTTGGTTTAAATATGCTTAGTTATGCTATAAATATAACTTTTATTTAGCCATTTATGCACTTCTAACCCAAGAAAATAAAACCTATTCAAAGGTACGTCTCAAAAAATAGCATTGCAATATGTGATTATAGTTTTTTTCTTATTTTGAAGGTTTCTAAATAAAGAAAACTATACTAAATTAGCAAACATACTTATCCAATAAAAAAAACCAATTACATTTAGAGTAATTGGTTTGTTATCTCATAGCTTTAAAAATCTTCTTTTCGTTCTGTTTGAATGCGTATAGATTCGTCGTGAATGAGTTTGAAGACTGCTGAAACAAAGTCTGGATTGATATCCATCGTTTCTGCCCATTCTGGACGGCTTTCAAATACTTTTTGCCAACGTTCTAATTGAAAAACTGGTAAATTATTTTCTCTTTTATAATCTCCAATTTGTTTTACAAGTTCTAAGCGAGCCACAAAATTTTCTACTACTTCTCTATCAATTTTATCAATTTGAGTACGAAGGTCTTGCAATTTATCAGAAAGACCAGCCTTCTCTAAGGTTTCTAGGTTTCCTGTACGTATCACAATTTTATCCAAAATTTCAGCTAAACGACTTGGCGTAACTTGTTGTTTGGCATCACTCCACGCATCGTCTGGGCTACGGTGTGTTTCTATCATCAAACCTTCATAGTTTAAATCCATCGCTTTCTGTGAAAGAGGATAGATAAGCTCTCTTTTTCCTCCAATGTGGCTTGGGTCGCAGAGAAGAGGCAATGTAGGCAATTTACTTTTTGTTTCGATAGCTAACTGCCACATCGGTTCGTTACGATATTTTGTATTTCCATAACTAGAAAAACCACGATGCAAAGCAGCCATTTTATTGATTCCAGCTTGATAGATTCGCTCAATTCCTCCCATCCAAAGAGCAACATCTGGATTGATAGGGTTTTTTACAATTACTGGAATATCAATTCCTTTGAGTGAATCTGCAATTTCCTGCATTGTAAACGGATTTACAACACTTCTTGCGCCAATCCAAAGAATATCTACTTCGTGTTTGAGTGCTTCTTCTACATGTTCTGGCTTGGCTACTTCGGTAGTGATGAGCTTTCCAGTTTCTTTTTTGACATCTAAAAGCCATTCTAAGCCTATTTTTCCAACGCCTTCAAAACTACCTGGGCGTGTGCGAGGCTTCCAAATTCCAGCTCTCAAGACTTGTATTCGGTCGTCTTTAGCAATATCTTTACACGTCTCCATGAGTTGCTCTGGCGTTTCTGCGCTACAAGGACCTGCTATAAACAAAGGTTTTTTGTCTGTATTCCAGTTTGAGTTTTCTGGAAACCAAGATGATAAAGGGGCAAATTCCATAAATATATGTATTTCAAAACTATTTGTAATATCTTGTATTACATATAGCTACGAAAATAAATACTAAGTTCTATTCTCTATTGATAAAGTAATTAAAATTATTCTGATTGTATTTGTGTTTTTCTTATTCTCTTACTTCTTAAAAAAAATAAAAATTTATCAAAGTTAGATAAAAATGGTTTTTAGAACAATACTTTGAGTTAATCAAAACGCATCACCATTACTGTATAGTCATCGTGTAGGGCGTCTCCTTCTATAAACTGATAAATATCATCAATGACTAATTCTGCAATCTGTGCAACATTGCAATGAGCATTTTCCTCTACAAAATTTCTAATTCTCTCATATCCATATTCTTCTTTGGAAACAGGATGACGAGCTTCATTGATTCCATCAGTATAGAGAAAGAAAATATCTCCTTCTTCGTAGTCAAAAATAGAAACTTGTGCATGTTTTCCATACGTTCCATTTCTGATTATCCCTAAACCAATACCTTTTTCATCTAAAAAATCTGCTTTTTCTTCTCTAGCATTGTAGTAAAGTGTAGGACAATGACCTGCACGAGAAGAATATATCTTTCGTTTTTCTGTGTCAATGATAAGATAAGTTGCTGTTATGAAAAGACGAGGTTCAAGACAAGAACTAAGTGCGTTATTGGCATATTCCATAAATAAGTCTGGACTTAAATCTAAACGTACCAGACTATGAAAAATCCCTTTCATTTGAGCCATATAAAAGGCTGCCGAAGTTCCATTTCCAGCCACATCAGCAATAATAACTGCAAAACGATTGGGCGCAACTTGAAAATAATCGTAATAATCACCACCTACTTCATCGGCAGAACCAGCCTTTACACAGATTTCGAACTGGTTCCCTACATCAATGATATTTGGCAAAAGGCTTTCCTGCACTCTGTGAGCAATTTTAAGCTCATTTTGGTAACGCTGTGTCTCTACAGCTGTTGTGATGAGTCTAAAATTATAAATTGCCAAACTAGCTTGTGTTACAAAAGAGGTAAGTGTGGTCATAACCACATTATCAAAGGCATTATCAACTTCTTTTAATAGCACCAATGAACCTAAATAACTTTTGTTGGCTATCAGAGGTAAAGAAAGGACAGATTGATAAGTTTGCTCTTCATACTCTTTTTCAAAAAGCTGCATCGCTGAATATTTTCTTGGCTTGCTTCTGTCCAAGCCCTTTTCATAGATAACCTTTTTAAGTTCTATGGCTTTATCTCTTGAAATATCTTTTGTAATAAAATCTCGCTGTGTGTTCCAAATCTCTAGCCAAGCAGCATCTGCGTGTAGAGTTTGAATAGCACTTTCTAAAAGAACTTTATATACTTCTTTTTCATTATCTCCACTCAAAAGAGATTCAGAGAGTTTTTGAAAACTAGCCAGCTCGCCTATTTTTTTCTCAAAGACGGAAGAAGTAGGTAAGTTGAAAAGCAAAAGCAATGCACTTGTTATGGAATACGTTCCTGTAAAAATGAAAGTCGCAATAAAAAACTTTGAGTTTTGAAGTTCAAACACTAAATTTTCAACAGTTTGGGCAGGTATTTTTCCTTTGGAAAGGTCGTAATAATGCAAAAAATCAAATAAGAAATATACTTGCACTGCCAAAATAATCAATAAAAGTCCGATAGAACGAATTTTATGATTGAAGTTTAGATGAGCAATCCAACGAATATTAACAGACAAAACAAATGTCATTAATATCAAAAATAGAAGAATAATTTGTGAATAGGGGTCAAAAAATTCAAAGCCAAAAAAATGAAAAAACAGCGTAAAAAACAGGGTGTATTCATACGTTTTCATCAACGTACGCATAAATTTATTGGCTTGATAGGTTATGAGATGTTTCCATTTATGGTAAGCAGTAAGTAAAAAACCTACAAAAAGTCCAAAATCTACGTGGTAGATGAAATTGTAAAGCAAGGTATGCTCTAACAAATAACTTGATGCAACACTTATAAAAATAATGAGCATCAAAGAAAATGATACGGATATAATACTTGAACCAAATGCCTTCCATAAGAAGCCATAAAAATCCTCATTATCATCTTTCTGCACATCAATTCTGCGAATGGTAAAAAATGTACACAGAAGAAAAGCATTAAAGAGTAATCCTTTTATCCAAATAGGTAAGTTTTGCTGAAAGACTTGGTGTCCGTGTATTAATAAATATTGCTCTATCATACCATAGGCAGTAAGAAGTACCCACGATAGTATCGTCAAGAACAACAATATTGTTTTATAGCCTTTTTGGGGCAGAGCAAAATTCATATAACGAACAGAAAGGAAATATTTTGTTGAATAATGGTCTAAAATCACAGATTTAGAAGCCAACTAGAAATTGTTGCAAGCTACAAAAAACTATTGCCAAAAGATACTCTATTTCAAGAAAAATATACATTATGTGATTTTTTGGCACAGTCAATGATAAAAACTAATAAAATATAATCATAACCTCTCATTATTTCAATTTTTTCTCAAATAAAGGAGGTGCATCTAGATTCAGATTATGTGGTTGGTTGTCAAAGCGAGCTACAAAATTTTTCACTCCTGCAATTTTTTTATTTTCATCTTGAAGAATAAGTTCTTGTGCCTTCTTGTTTTCAAAAGCCTTTGGAATATCATTGACACTGCCAGCAGGAACATTATTTTCTTCTAATAATTTCAAAACTTCTTTACTTTCTGTTTGTAGAAAAGCATCAGCTAAAATAGGACGCAATATTTCTCTGTTTTTCACTCTGTTTACATTTGTTTTGAAACGCTCATCTTTTGCCACTTTTTCAATCTGTAACACATCACACAAAACAGAAAATTGTTTATCACTCCCCACAACAAGCATCAAGCTATCTGTTTGGGTTTGAAAAATTGTTCCGTACGGAAAAATATTAGGATGTTCGCTACCCATTTTTTGAGGAGAATGTCCTGCATTGAGCCAGTTAGTAGCTTGGTTGGCAAGTGAGGCAAGAGCAGATTCGTATAGAGAAACTGTTACATAACTTCCTTCAAAATTATTGCCTTCCTTTTCTCGTTTTAAAAGAGCAACTAACAAGCCTTCCTTGAGTTGGTGAGCAGCCAAAATATCTATCAGAGCTACTGGCATTTTTGTTCCTTCTATTCTTGTATCATTTTCATTTGGTTTTTCTCCGTTCATAAATACAAATCCTGTTTCAGCTTGTATGAGCGCATCATAGCCTACTTTATAGCTATCTGTCCCATATCCTGTAATATGTCCATAGATAAGTTTAGAGTTTAATTTTTTAAGTGTTTGATAATCTACCTCTAATTTTTCTGCATCTCCTTTTTTATAACTTGCCAATACAATATCTGCCGTTTCAATTTCCTTGTAGAGCTTATTCTTGTCTTCCTTATCATAAATATTAAGAGCAATAGACTTCTTACCCCAATTTATCGCCGAAAAATACGCTGAAACACTATTTTCTGTATCTTCAGTAGGTAGTTTCCACGAGCGAGTAACATCACCCCCAGTCAGTGGATTTTCTATTTTGATTACCTCTGCTCCACATTCTGCAAAAAATTGTCCCACAGAAGGTCCTGCCAAAACGCTTGCTAGTTCAATAACTTTTATTCCTTTTAAAATATCCATAGTTTAGTAGGTTTATAATTCGAACAAAACTAACAAATATTTTTTTTGAATTATTTTTTCAACAAAACTGTTTGATAATCAACTACTTGATTTTGAAAAGCAACAAAAGGTTAAAAAAATATTTATTTTTACTTGCAGGATTAAAAAAGTCGTGTTACCTTTGCATCACATTAAAGGAAAGCACAACAGAAAAACTTCTCTTTAAAACTTAAAAGCCTTCTTAGCTCAGCTGGTAGAGCAATTGATTTGTAATCAATAGGTCAACGGTTCGATCCCGTTAGAAGGCTCAAAAACAAAATCCCAATACAATTTTTAAAGCTGTATTGGGATTTTTTTATGTCCTTTATTCTCAAAAATATCGTCTTTATATTTCGTACCTTTACTCGCTATACATCAAAATTACTTTCAGAAAATGAATCAGAACTTTAAAGTTTTTAATCAAAAATACTGGGTGGCTTATATTACACTTTTTGCTACTTTTTTGCTTTTTGCTTGTGAGCCACAAGACGAAATGATTAGTACAGACAAGAGCAACAGAATTAGTTTTTCGCCTGATACAGTTTTTTTTGATACACTTTTTACTGGTTTTGAGTCGCCTGTAAGGCGTATAAGCGTAAAGAATTTTAATGATGAAGCAATAAATATTTCACGCTTATATCTTCAGACAGGAGAAAATTCGCCTTTTCGTCTGACTATTAATGGAACAAAGCAGCAAGAAGCCAATGATATTTTTTTGAGAGGAAATGATAGTCTGCGTGTTTTTTTAGATATTTTACCTCCAAAACTGGATTCAGATGAAATTACAAAACTAGAAGATTTTTTAGTGATGGAAAGTAATGGTAATACAGAGCGATTGCCTATTGTGGTGTGGCTACAAGATGGAATTTTATTAGAAGACTCTGTTTTAGACTGTCAGACAATTTGGAGTGGTAAAAAGCCATATATCATAAAGGGAAATGTTTTGGTAGATGAAAATTGTAAACTTACGATTGAGGCAGGTGTGAGAGTATCTTTTCTGACCAATGCAGCTCTTTTGGTGGCAGGTTCGTTAGAGACAAACGGTACAGCAACAGAAAGAGTAACGCTAGGAAGTTTTAGGAATGATGAAAGTTTTAAAAATGCACTAGGACAGTGGTTTGGAGTTTTTTTTGGTGAGAATAGTAGAAACAACAAAATTTCATATACAACTATCGAAAATGCGACAGTAGGAATACGCTTCGGAACGCCAGACAGCGACACAATTCCAGATTTGATTATTCAGAATACAGAAATTAGAAATATGGCTGATGCAGGTGTCTTTTGTCTAAATTCTGATGTTGTTATTCAAAACACGCTTATTCATAACTGCCTAAATCGTACTTTTTCAGCAGGTGCAGGAGGAAATTATTATTTTTATAATAATACTTTTTCAAATTTTGGTTTCAATTTTTTCAGAGAAGAACCTTCTTTTGAGCTTTCTAACGTGCTGGCATTCATAGATACTTTGGGAAATGAGCAAGTTATCAGAGAAGATTTGAATGCTTATTTTATCAATAACATTATTTGGGGAAGTATAGACGAAGAACTTACTTTATTTGCTAGTCCAGAGGCAGGTTTTCAAACTTTTTGGAATGCTAATCTTTTGAAAACGACACTTTTAGATAACTCTTTACCAAATATTTTGAATCAAGCCCCAATGTTTGTAGATGCGTTTAATGGAAAATATCAGCTAGATTCGCTTAGTCCAGCTATAGATGCAGGTCTTGACATTGGGCTAGAAATAGACTTAGAAGACAACCCAAGAGATTCAAACCCTGATATTGGAGCGTTTGAGAGACAGTAATTTTTTTATAATCACAAATAAAAACGGTTCTTCTCACAAAAAGAAAAACCGTTTTTATTACGTTTAAATAACCGTCGTTGAGGTCAGAACCGTCAACGAGGATTGGTAACATTTATTTCTTAGGCAACGTTGTTCTATAATCTGCACCTATTTTTCCTTTACTGATTTTATCTAATTTCCCTTTCAAAAGGCGTTTGCGAAGTGGAGAAAGATAATCTGTAAACAAAATACCTTCTATGTGGTCGTATTCGTGTTGAATGATTCTAGCTGCGATGCCATCAAAAGTATCTTCGTGCTGCTCCCAGTTTTCATCAAAATATTTTATTCTAATATTTGGCTTACGAGAAACATCTCCTCTAATCTGTGGAATACTCAAACAGCCTTCTTCGAATACCCACTCTTCGCCTTCTTCTTCCAAAATTTCAGCATTGATAAACACCTTCTTAAAACCTGCTAATTCTTCATCCATTGCACCACCATCAACGACAAAAATACGTTTTGCTAGACCGATTTGAGGTCCTGCCAAACCTACACCACTAGCCGAATACATTGTTTCGAACATATCTTTTGCCAGTTCTTTTACATCAATAGAACCATCTTGTTTTATATCAGTTGCTTTTTTTCTAAGCACAGCATGACCATATACGTATATCGGACGAATCATAAATTTCAGATTTTACTTTTTAGAAATGAAATAAAAACAAAGGTACGGAAAATACAGTTACTCTATATGGGTGTACGACAAAAATCCCTTTTTGATTTTATAGCAAAAAAATAGCCTTTACATTTCGTTGCGCTGCAACTCCCCAATAAATATATGATAATTCATTCTACAAATATGATGTTGCTCTGCAACTTTTTCTACGCTCTTTTTTTACAAAAAATACGTTTTTATTAGCTTTTAGCAAAAATAGCTGGCGTTTATACCCTTCAACACAAGTTGCAGAGCAACGTTCTGTTGGTAGAATAAAACAAAGTGTAGAAAGTAGAGTTGCAGAGCAACGAAATATTAAATCTTTTGCAAAAAGGGAAATTTGTCGTACACCCTTCTATATACTCATAATTCACTTGACTGAATAATCTATGTTTTTAGCTACAAAAATTTCTGTTCCAACTAAAGGAAATTCATAAAGCCTTTCATATTCGTAATAATCACAGGAGTATTCAATTTCTTTATCTACCAATGAGCTATAATTTTCTCCACAAAGAAGCGTAACAATAATACAATCAATCGTGCCTTCTACGTGATTTGTAATAGCATAACTATTCAATGCAGAATCATACTTTACTACTCCTTCACCAGACAAATGTTTGATAAAAGTATTCCCCTCACAAGGATTTTCTAAAGAATCAGTTGTGCCTTCTTTTTGATAACTACAAAGATAAAGCAGAGTATCAGATGTTTTAGGTTGCTCGTCTTGCTCAGTACAAGCTGTAGCGAAAGCTATTATTGTACTCAACAAAAAAACAGTAAAAATGTGATTGACTTTCATAGTTTTCAAAACTTAATGGAATACAGTTTTTTCAAAATCACAAAATAATTTTGCCATTTTTTTTAGTCCTCATATACATTACGACCTACTCTGTTAAATTTGTTGTATAAATAATTAGTAATTGCTATAATAATTAGCATTAATTTCTTAAATTAGCTTTTAAAGATGAGATTTTAAAAGTATTGCTAAAAAAAACATCATTTTCTTGTACACCAAATTTATCTATCAATTATGCAAAATTTAATTTCTACCAATGTAAAAGTAGATGGTTTCAAAACGCTTAGAGTAGCCAAACTCGTAATGGTAACGGCTGTCAATAACAACAAATATTATGAAATGCGCCAAGTTTCTGACGAAATATTTTCAGTTTCTTATGGAAGAGTGGGACAGCGTGCAGCCGTAAACGAATATTCTATGTACGAGTGGGAAAGCAAATACAGAGAAAAAGTACGGAAAGGCTACAAAGATGTAACACACCTTTTCTTAGACGAGTTAGGAAACAAATCATCTCAAAAAAACGCAAATTCTTCTTTGGCTTCGTGGTCTGCTATCAAAAATGGAGAAGTACGTGAACTTTTTCGTCATCTTACACGCTACTCACAACGTTCTTTATTCCAAAGTTATGAAGTTTCGGCTGCCGAAGTTACGATGGCACAAGTAGAGGAAGCTCAAAATGTATTAGACAGTTTGGCTAAAAAAGTAGATTTTAAATCTCATAAGATTACTCAAAAAAATGTAGAAAACTTTGATACGACAAGTTTTAACGCACTACTAATAGAACTCTATGGCATCATTCCTAGAGCAATGAAAACTGTACAAAACCACCTTTTAGAATATTCAGCAGGAAAAACTGTTACAAAAAAGATAATTCAGCAGGCAAGGCAAATTTTGAGATACGAACAAGAAACACTTGATGTAATGCGTGGGGAGGTAGAACTGAGACAGCAACAGGCAAAATCTTATAAAAGCACACCATTATCAAGGAAAACAGATACTACACTTTTGGATACACTCGGCATAGAAGTCGATATTTTGGATGAAAAAAAACCAGAAGATGCTCTCCAAATAAAACGTATTAAGAAAATGATGCAAGAAGAGGTAGGCAAGTTTGTAAACGCATATTCAGTAAAAGACATCGCCCAAGAACAAATATTTACAAATGCTCTGCGAAAAAGCAAATACAGAACAACTGATTTACTTTGGCATGGTAGCCGAAATGAAAACTGGCTTTCTATCTTAAAAACAGGCTTAGTTTTGCGTCCTACCAATGCACTCATTACTGGAAAAATGTTTGGCTACGGATTATATTTTGCCGACAAATGCCGAAAATCATTAAACTATACCTCACTAGCAGGCTCGTTTTGGACGAGTGGCAATGACAAAAAAGCATTTTTAGCCATTTATGAAGTCCATACAGGAAGACAACTCAAAATTAAAGAGTATGAGGATTGGTGTGCTTCTCTGACCTATGAAAATCTCAAAAAACAAAGTTCGGAAGCCGATTCACTTTTTGCAAAAGGTGGTATTGACCTTCTCAACAACGAATATATCATTTACAAAGAAAATCAATGTACGATTCGCTACTTGGTAGAGATACATTATTAATCTTCCTAAAATAACTAACTATTGACAAGGTCAAGACCATTGTCAAAGTTGAAAAAAACAAAACTTCTCAACTCTAAATATAATCTACTATGAAAACACTCTCTTTGATAGATGTACAACTTACAGCACACGAGCATTTCAAAAAACGTGGTTTTACAACTACCTTGGATGTGAAAAACGAACTTCGGAATAAAGGCTTTCATGCTATTCAGTCGGAGGTTTCTCTTTGGATGGACGAGCTGGCAACGGAAGAAGAATGGGATTATGAATGTAATGGCACATTTAGAATGTATTCTTTGGGAGAAGATGAACACTACTCTGCTACTCTTTATATGGTAAAGGGAAATGCGTTTTGGGAGGGAGAACTTCACGGAAAAACAATTTGGGTAACACACGGAGCTATTGGCAGCACTATGCAAAGTCGTACGGTTCACGAACACACTTTTCCAAAAAGCCGTATTGCTTGGGCAAATTGGAAACAGATTGTTACTAGAAACTATCAACATGGTTTTAGGTCTGTCGAAAACCCATTTATTGCTCGTTTGCGTTTGCGTTCTCTCTATCAAAATTATAGATTACAAAATCCTGTTTCTTGTCTTATTTCTTATCGAAATACAAAAAAGTATTTAGCAAGAGGTAGTCAGTGGATAGAAATGCAAGGAAATTATGTCTTGGGTTGGGATTTACCCAATCAAAATAAGGAACTCAAAAGAATGCTTCGCAAAAAAGAATGGAATAGCGTACAGGTAGAGTTTCAAACAGTTCATGTGCATCATGAAGAAACTTCTCATAAAGAACCACTCTTGGTAGAAGATGTCGAAAAACCAATTATGGAGCTTGATAATTCAAATATTTATGAGATAGAACTTTCTTACCCCAATGGAGAAACTCTTTACTTGAGTGCTTATGATTGGAAATGGGAAAATGAATTACTGCCTTTAGTGCGTTGGCTGACTTTATAATATATTCAGAATATAGATTTTAGGTTTTTGAATAAAATACAATCTTTATAGATAGGAAAAACCGTTTTTTAAAGTACTGGGCATTCATAGATATTTTCTGTTCTGTGAGTCACAGAACAGGGAAAAGTACCGTTCTTTCGTGTTTTAGTAAAGCAACACCAAAAAATTTTTATCTTAATGTCCAGTACTCTAACGGTTTTTTATTTTTGTATCAATACTATTCTGTGGTGTACAAACCCTAGTTTGTTTTAGAATCGTGAAAAACAAATATTATCTTTTTCAAATATTTTAAGCTCATCTTGTATTGATGAAATACTACATCTAAGCTCCTTTTTACTACTCTGATAAATAAACTCTATCATTAAAATTTGTACATTTTCAAGAAAAAAATTAAAAAAACATAAAATAAATAAAACAATGTACTGACAAAAACTGTTTAGATAGCCAAATTTATTTTTTACTAAATCCTTTTATTATTATGAAAAACTATTGGAAGACTGCCTTATGGAGTATGATGCTTGTATTATTTGCATTTGTGGCTGTTAGTTGTGGAGATGATGATGACGATGAAGAGCCATTAAAAACAAAAACATATACACTAGAAACAGTAGCTGCTGGTGTAGGGGGGACAGTTACGTTTACTGAAGCTACCTCTTCAACAACTACTGTACAAATAGCCCTTACTGGCGCACCTGATGGAGGTGTACACCCTGCTCACATTCATGATGGAGATAAAGAAAGTAATGGCCCAGTTGCATTTAATATTGGCCCTGTTGAAAACTCTACAAGTACGGCTACTGTAAATCTAGGCTATGACGAACTATTAAACTATAATGGTTATGTAAATGTACACCTTAGTGCAGATAGCTTACAAGTTGTAGTAGCAACAACAAATATTGGTTCGAACGAGTAGAAGTATTCTACAACTTTTTTTAAACATTAACATTTTAAAGCAACTTTATCTTAAAACTCTTCTCTAGTAAGAAGAAATTAAGCTAGAGTTGCTTTTTTATGTGATGACTTCTACTATGTGAGTTAGTTCACTTAATATCAAGTGCTATTAACACCAAAGAGAAGTTTCCCAAACTTTAAACTTTGGGGTGACTTTGTAAGTATCATCATTATAATAACGTATCATCTGACTAGCTCGGTAGCGCATCCATTCTTCATTAATCACATTATAGTTTTTATCAAACCGAACGATATTGCAAACAAGTGCTGTCAAAGCCTCTAACGGACTGCCTGCATAATCTAAAAAACATTCTGCATAATCTTCTTCAAGATTTTTCAAGGGTTCTGTATCCAATGTTCTAAAACCAAAATCTATAAAAAAACGTGCTATTGTACTGCGCCAATTTTCACTTTCTTGTAATTCATTTTTTGTAAATGGAAATTTATTTGACGGGATTTTAGATTTTTGATACAAAGATTTTACATACTCTTTTGTAGAAATAAAACTTTTCTTATTTCCTCTACTACTCGTTCCGTTTGCATTGTAATTACCAAATAACTCTAAAGCGTAAAGCATTCCCAAATGCTCTGATTTTTCATAAACAATATCTACATCAATATCGTCTTGAATAAGTAGAGTATCATTACCAATATAAAATCCAAAAAAACGCATATCTGCTACTATTTCATAGGGTAGTCGCTTTCCTTTTCGTGCATCAAATGTTTGCATACTTCTTTTTGGCAAGTAAATTGAATTTTAGAAAAACACATATCATCTTCTCAATCTTCCAATTATGAAAAAAACACTTTTATTTATAGCTTTATATCTTGGCGTACTTCATTTTTCCTATTCTCAATGCAATGAGTTCCAAAAATGGATTCCAGAGTGGAAACAACAAAAATACAATGCAGCTAGTACAGCCCAAAATGCAAATTACCTAAATGAGGAGGAAAAAAAATTTTATTATTTTTTAAATTTGATGCGTCTGAATCCTTCACTTTTTGCAGAGACCTTTTTAGATAAATGCACAGATTGGAATAGCGCAAACTCACTAGGCTACGTGGTTATGTTTGGCAAAGATATTCAACAACTTTCCAAAGAACTCAAAAAAATGCGTCCTCTTCCTGCTGTTGCTCCAATGAGAGAAGAATGTATTTTGGCAAGTTGTTATAATAAAGATGAAAGCTGTCCTAATTTTCAAGTGAGTGGAACATCATCTTCTATGTATTACGAAAATACAGGAATGCGACTCTTGATGTCTATTCTAAAATCGCAATCGAATAACCAAGCCAAGCAAATTCTACTCTCTGAAAAGACTACTTTTTTTGGCATTTCTATTCTTCCCACCTTAAAAAAAGGACAAACTTCGGCTCGCCTTACAAAATTTGACAGAAAAGTGTTGGAAATAAAAGAAAATGAAAGTGGAGACGAAACCATCAGTAACTATACAGAAGCTCTTAACCAAAGCAATACAGTAATGGATATTTTACCTCATGAAAAGGCATTTTTAGAAGCCGTTCCAGCATGGAAAAATCCGAAATACAATATTGCTCACACAGCCCAAAACATAGACTATCTGACAGAAAATGAAAAGCTAGTGTATTACTATCTCAATTTGGCTCGGCTAAATCCACCTCTTTTTGCAGAGACTTTTTTGGTAAAATATAAAAAGTGGAACTCACACGAAAATTTGAATTTGTCAGATTATTATACAGGTTCGCTTTACAAAACAATGAAAAACATGCAGCCTGTTGGTGTACTTTATCCACAAAAAGATTTATTTGAAAGTGCAAAATGCCACGCTATTTCGTCTGGCAAAAAAGGATACGTCGGACATGCACGCCTAGCTAATTCAAATTGCGTAGCAAAATTTTCTGGAGAATGTTGTTCCTACGGACAGTTTGATGCACTCAATATTGTAATGCAACTTCTGATTGACTCGGGCGTGCCCAGTCTAGGACATCGCAAAATCTGTTTAGATGGTAGATATAAAACATTAGGCGTTTCAGTTCAACCACATAAAACCTATCGTTTTAATAGCGTTTTAGATTTTGGTAAATAAGTTATTCGTGTTTTTCATAACTCACACCAGCTAAAACCTTTATATCCAAATGATTTTCTTGTGGAGGAATAGGACAAGAATATTTCTTATTGTAAGCACAATAGGGATTATAGGCTTTGTTAAAATCAATCGTTATTTTATCTAACTCCTGCCCATCTGCTGTCTCTCTTTTTGGAATTCTCAAATCGATATAACGTCCTCCATAATAAGATTCCTGTCCGTTGCTAAGGTCAGTAAAAGGCAGAAACAGATAATCTTTGTATTCCTCTTGCTGCGCTAAATCTTGACTTTGATATACATTGAGAGTATGATTTTTTCCGTGTAAAGTAAAACTCACTTCGCCAAATTTTTGATAAATAGGTTTTCTATCTGTTGTAGTTTGCATCTGAAA
The DNA here is from genome assembly GCF_020630935.1 of Bernardetia sp. NCBI lineage: Bacteria > Pseudomonadati > Bacteroidota > Cytophagia > Cytophagales > Bernardetiaceae > Bernardetia > Bernardetia sp. The sequence goes on along the minus strand of NZ_JAHDIG010000054.1, from coordinate 5,689 downwards.
AGGTTTTCCGTCTGTTGTTCTGACAAAATTAGCCTCTACCTTATAATCTTCATCAATCTTGAAAAAAGGCAGAGATGTAAATTTCTTTCTATCCTTTTCTTCTAAAGGAGATTCTTTAGGGTTTTTGTAGCTCTCATTCATTTCCTTTTGAAAGGCTTTTATTTGAGAAGTATAACTATCTGCCTCAGAGCCACCATCTGTTACTTTTTTAGAGCTTTGGCAAGCTGAAATAATGAATAAGACCAAGAAAGACAGAACAGTAAAAAACAAACTTACCTTCTTCATATTTGATTGATTTTTATGAGTTTTAGCAAAAAATATTTCTACAAAGGTATTTATTTTTTATAATCCTTTAAATAAAAAGAAGTACCATTTTTCATTTCCAATAGTAAAGAATCTGATTCAAATAGCTTCCCATTATTCACGGCATAATCGCAATACGAAGAAATATAAAATCTAAGATTTCAATACTACTAGAGGAATTTTGGAAGGAAATAGCAGAGTTTAGGAAAAATAGGATAAATACTAAAAAAGGTCAAAAGTGCTGATAGGTTGTAATGAATTAACAACATATCTTACCAACTAACTTTAAAATGCCTCACTTCTACTGTTGAGGCTACTTTTTTCATACAATCAATAACCAAAAATGAAATTTAAAATCAAATTTTTCTTTCTCTTCTGTTTTTTGGTAAGCACACATTGTTTTGCTCAAGATAAGCAGATAGATAGCTTATTTTCTCAATATAATTCTCAAAGTGCAGGAGTAGCTATTACAGTTGTTAAGGATGGCAAAATTGTATTCAAAAAAGGATATGGTTTGGCTAATATGGAATATGATATTCCCATTACTCCCCAAACTGTTTTTCACGTAGCTTCTGTATCCAAACAGTTTACGACTTTTGCTATTTATCTTTTAGAAAAAGAAGGAAAAATTTCATTAGATGATAATGTACAAAAATATATCCCAGAACTTCCCAGCTTTGACAAGCCTATCACTATTCGTCATTTGTGTTCTCATACAAGTGGACTGAAAGACCAATGGTCATTACTAACTTTAGCAGGTTGGAGAATGGACGATGTGATAACTACTGAACAAATTTTGAAAATGGTTAGTATGCAAAAAGAGTTAAACTTTCCAGTAGGAACTCAATTTCAGTATAGCAATACAGGTTTTACTCTTTTAGCAGAAATTGTCAGTAGAGTTTCGAAAATGTCTTTTGCAGAATATGTACAGAAAAATATTTTTCAACCTCTAGCAATGACAAACTCTTTAGTGTATGACGACCATCAAAAAATTGTAAAGAACAGAGCCTATTCGTATGAACTTGAAGATAAAAAATATGAAAAGAGAAAGCTAAATTATTCAAATGTTGGAGCTACAAGTGTTTTCACAACTGCTGAAGATTTAGCGAAATGGACAATGAATTTTGAAAAACCTATTGTTGGCGACCCAAAACTTATTGAGAGATATAACGAAATTTCTCTGTTAGACGATGGAAAACCAAATATTCTAGCTATTCTGAATGGAGACACTATTTACCACGCCAAAGGACAGTTTGTAAGAAATTATCGTGGTATAAAATTATACAATCACACTGGAGGTGATGCAGGGTTTAGAAGCTATTTAGTCAGATTTCCAGAAAAAGAATTTTCTGTTATTCTACTTAGTAATGATATTGATTTTGACAGACTAGGCAACGGATTGAAAATCGCAGAATTTTATCTAAAAGATGATTTTGAACCTCAAAAAGAAACCGTACAACAGCCCAAAACCGACAATTCAAATGAAGAAGTTTATCAATCAGATATAAATAAGTTTGTTGGAAATTATTATAGTTCTGAACTCAATACAAATTATGAAGTCGCTATAAAAGATGAAAATTTATTTATGCAACACGACAGACTTGGTACGATTGAGCTAAAAAGAACTGGAGAAAATAAATTTGAAGGCATAATTAGCTTTTATGTAACGATAAACTTTTTAGAAGACGAAAAAAAGAATATTACAGGCTTTGAAATATCTAATTTTGGAGCTAAAAATGTAAAATTTAACAAAGCAACTCAACCTATTTCTATCCTTCCAAATGATAACCCTGTTGCAGCACAGTTAGCACAAGCTCAACTAGAAGCCTATAATAATGGAGATTTAGAAAAATTTGTAAAGCCTTACGATGAGGATGTTGAAATCTATCTTTTCCCAAATCAATCTTATGGAAAAGGCAAAGAATGGATGAGAGAAAATTATAAAAAGTTATTTAAAAATTCTCCCAACTTACACTGTCAATTAGTCAACAGAATTGTATTAGGAAATACAGTCATTGACCACGAAAAAGTCAGTGGAATGCAAGGAATGGAAACGTTTGAGGCTGTGGCTATCTATAAAATAGAAAATAACCAAATTAAGAAAGTATATTTTATTAGAAAGTAATCATTGAGCTATGCAAAAGCCGTGTTTTGCCTATTGCATAACACGGCTTTGAAATAATTAGACTCAAATCTTCTCAAAAACATCTTCCATAAAGGAAAAACTCACAGGCTTTCCATCTTCCACTTTGAAGCCCATCACAATGCCGTTTCCAAGGGTATAGGTTTATAAATTACAAAATAAGGTATTATTTCACTTCCGACCAGTTCTCATTTGCTTTTTTCTTTAAATTTTCCTCATCTTCATTCCAATCCTCTAACGTATCAGTAAAGAAGTTTTTATAAAAAAGATAGAGTTTTCCATCTACAATTTTATAATTCTCTGGATTCATCGTTACTTTTTCATTCTTTGCTCCCATTGCATAGGCACACCAACCTCCATACTGAGGCATATATTTCTGAGGGTTTTTGATAAACAAATCTCGGTGTTCTTTAGTAGCAAATCTATAAATTACTCCCAAGTATCTTGCTGAAATAGAAGGCTTTCCTTTTTGCGGCTTATTTTCTACAAAGTAAGAAACAACATCGTAACCTTCGATAGCAACTCCTTTATCTAAATTGAAGTGTTTGACACAATATTCTTCTGTAAGTTTTTGAGCTTGTAGATTTTGATTGATTATGAAAATTAATCCTAGCAAGAAAATATAGTGAATGTGTAATTTGAAAAATTTCATAATTGAAAGTTTTTGATTGTGATACTCATTAAAAATAATCAAAATTTCTAACTTATCATATTTTTTGAAATAGTATCAGTTATATATTTTTTTGATCAAGATTGAATCCACAAAAGTATTTTTACAAAACTCTAAATTTATTGCTTATTATTCAATATTTTTCTATTTTGTAGGTAATAAAAATTACTTTATTGTACTTTTTTAATATTCTTTTCATAAAAAATTGTTTTTGCTTATCAAATTTCATCAATTCAACCAAAACTAAAAAACTATGCATTTAAAAACACTACTAATTTATCCCATACTGGGATTTCTGTTGTTATTTTCAACAGCAAAGGCACAAGTAACCACTTGGGATACAGGAGAACTCAGTACACTTGTTGATAATACCAACTCTTTTGTAGAAGGTACAATCCACCCTATAACAGGAGATTTTTATGGTATTTGGAGACATGACGATGGAAGTTCAAACAATCCAAGTGATCCAAAAACTGGAAGACTAGACATTGCTCGTTGGAATGGTACAACTTGGAGTATTATACATCAAATTACTCCAGCCCTTATTGGAATAACCAACGTTGATGCCTTTCAAGATGGAACTTCAATTAAAATTGATAATTCTGGTAATATTCATATTGCTGCTCGCTATATTCAAAACAATGCTTGTTGTACACAAATGAGAGGATTGGTGTATGGAATGTATAATGGTGGAAGTTGGAGTTTTACACAACTGACTGCAGCCACTGGCTCCAATGGAAGTACTAGAGAATTTGATGTAGCTGTTAATAGTACAGGAAACCCTAGTATTGTATATGTAATAAGAAATAGTACTACTGATTATAAATTAGTATATGCTGAAAAATCTGGTGCATCTTTTACCACAACAGACGTTGTGAGTTTTACAGGTTCATCTATAGATTTGGAAGACCCTAGTTTAGAGTTTGACTCTAATGACAAAGCTCATATCTCTTATATGAGAGATGAGGGAACTACTGACCATTTAGATTATTCAACAAATGCTTCTGGAAGTTGGGTAACTACAAGAATTGTAACAGGTGGTGCAAGTAGTCGCCCTTCCTACAATTCTTTACAAATAGATGCAAATGATAAAATACATGTAGCTTATTATGAATCAGTTAATGCAGATTTGAGGTACATTAATAACACAAGTGGAAGTTGGGTAGATGTTGTTATTGATAATGGAGAAATAGGAAATGGTTGTGAACTAGCCATTAATTCTAATGGACATAAAATAATTGCTTATTATGATGCTTTTGACAACGACAACATTAAACTTGCTACATTTCCGTCAGGAGGAACAATTTGGAATATAGAAACAGCTTATGATAATCCAGATGGTTCTAATAGTCTTCATAGGTATATTGGTTTAGGGTTTAATAACTCTAACAGAGTAGCAGTATTGATTGACAGAAGAATAGCAAGTAATGATAAGCGTATTATGCATGCTACAGGTACTTATAATACACCAGTAGTATTATCCCCTCCCACAGTAACCACAGCCACACAAAGCAATGTAACAGTCACCACAGCCGATTTAGGAGGCAATGTAACTGCTGACGGAGGAGCAACTGTAACAGAAAGAGGTATTGTATGGGCAACTTCCTCAACTCCAACAACCGCAAATAATAAAGTACAAATTGGAACGGGAACAGGAGCTTTCAGCCAAACAGTAACGGGGCTTCCTTCCAATACTACTATTTTCGTTCGCTCTTATGCTATTAATAGTCAAGGTACTTCATATGGAAGTGAGATTAGTTTTATGACGTTATCAGCAGGTCTGTGTACAGTATCAAATCCTAACCTTAATATAACTCAAGCAGATGGAAATATTGGTCAGAGTTTTACTGCCTGTCAATCAGGGACATTAGATAAAATTAGGTTTGTAATGGCAAATAGTACAGTCGGAATAGGTAAAACAATGACTATCCGTGCTGGAGACGGTGTTAGTGGGACAGTTTTAGGTACTGTTCCTAATATAGAGGTAACAGCTTCATCTAATGGTTCTGATTATAGAGAAGTAGATGTGAGTGGGCTCAATATATCTGTAACCAGTGGAACTTCCTATACTTTTCTATTTGATATAACATCTATTCATTATGCTAATACAGGTTCTAGCACGTACTCAGGTGGTAGTTTATACTTTAATGGATCAAGCTTTGATCTTGACTTAGTATTCCAAGTGGAGATTACTAGTTCGACTACTACTCCCACAGTAACCACAACCACACAAAGCAATGTAACAGCTACCACAGCCGATTTAGGAGGCAATGTAACTACTGATGGAGGTGCAACTGTAACAGAACATGGAATTGTTTGGGATACTAATACAACACCCACTACATCAAATAATAAAGTACAAATAGGCACAGGAACAGGAGCTTTCAGCCAAACAGTAACAGGACTTCCTTCTAACACCACTATTTATGTTCGTTCTTATGCCATTAATAGCGAAGGAACTTCTTATGGAAGTGAGATTAGTTTTACAACTCTGTCTGCCTGCTCTTCGCCCACAGGCGCAGCCACAAATTTTATGGCAGGCAACAATCCAACTTCGACAACTTTAGACATAG
>NZ_JAHDIG010000053.1:34151-35657 GCF_020630935.1 Bernardetia sp. | reverse complement strand
CTGTTGTTGGGTCAATCTGAATTGGGTCAGCAACAATATTACTTGCTGTTTCAACGGTCAAAGGTTCGGGTTGTGGGTCATCTTTGTCGTTTTTACAAGAAGAGAAAATAAAAAGACAAGTCGCTAAAAGCAACATTACATTTAAAGAAAAAGATTTCATGGCTATTATAAATTTGAATTGATTGAATTAAATAAAACAGATAAAGATGTCTGTTTAGAAAGAGTTAAGGTTTTGTTTTATCCACAAAAGAAACTTGAATTTTTGATAGTTTCTGATTTCATTGTTTTGGTGGTGTTGAGAGCCTAAAATTCTTTTGTGAAAAATTATTTTTTCTGAATTAAAAATTGTACTCTAACCCAAAACATTCGCCCTGCAAGGCTTGGGATAAAAGCTTCATCAGTATAGCCTAAAAGATTATCTACACCGATTTGAAAGTCTAATTTTTGTTTGAAAAGTTTTTTCGTTGCTGAAAAATTGAGTGTGGTAAAGCCTTCTACATATTCATTGTCTGCATCTAAAATGAGGTTTCCATTTCGGTCGCCAAAACCATATTTGCTTCTATAAATGGCTCTAAGATTTGCCGAAAATCCATTTTTTGAGTTTCTATAAAACAGTTTTGCATTTGCCATGTGATTACTTCTCCCCATAAGTCCACCATAATCTGACCTTGTAAGTCTTTTTGTTTGCTGTGTTTCTGAGTCTCTAGCAAAATACTTCCCTTCTTCTATTTGCGCCAAAACTTCTTTGTCTTTAGCCTCCAAATATTGATACCCTACTGAAAAAGTCAGTTGATTATTTTCAGTTGAAAAAATGTCATAATTAAGTTCAGTCTCAATACCTTGTGCAAAAATGCTATTGAGATTTCGGTAGCTAAATACATTTTGTCCGTTGGTTTTTCGTGCTACTACTTGTGTTTCGATAAGATTATCTACATCATTTCTAAAAATATTTGCCTTTATGAGCCATTTCTTCGTTGGTATGTAGCTAATTCCAAGATTATACGACCTAGACGTTTCTGCTCTAATGTCTTGAATATCGTTTGGGTTCAAAACAATTTCTGAGATTTGCCCTGCTTGTTCTAAAACAAAAAGCTGTTCTTTTATTTCTTCTGTTCCAAAAACTGAATAGCCTACAACATTATTCGTAAAATTGAGATAAAGCTGCCTAAAATCTGGCGTTTTGAATCCCATTCCAGCCGAAGCTGTCAGACGAATTTTTGGAGAAATTTGATAATATCCTGCTAGTTTTGGACTTAATTGGTTTCCATAAATAGAATGCGAATCAAATCTAGCTCCTAAAGTAATATTAGATTTGTCATTGATAAAGTATTCGTGTTGAGCAAAAATATAATTGGTTTGAAGCTGTTTTTTGTCAGTATAACGAGTAGAACTTACCGATTCATTGACGCTTCCAATTCCTGCTGTCAGAAAATGCTTTTCATTGAAGGTATAAACGCTTTGAATCTCTGGACGAAGAAACGTTTGATTAAAAAATGTGGCATCATA
>NZ_JAHDIG010000053.1:0-34051 GCF_020630935.1 Bernardetia sp. | reverse complement strand
TATTTTGTCTGTAAAATCATAAGCAATTTTACTTTGGAAAGTATAGTTATGAAACGGTTCTACGGTCTGTCCAAACGTTTCTGGGGTAAAGTCGTACCCTTCGCTTCCATATCGGTTGGCAAATGCTGTTACAGATAGCTTATTTTTTCTTGTCTGTAAAGAAATTCCAAAATCAGTAGTTTGGTTTGTTCCATAACGTGCTGAAAGTTCTACACTTGTACCATTTGGATTTTTAGTAATAATATTGATAACTCCAGCCAAAGCCTCCGAACCATACAGACTAGAACTTGCTCCCTTTATAATTTCTATTCGTTCAATATTTCCTACTGCAATTCTTGAAAGTTCTAACGTACCTGCTACTCTTCCAATAATTGGCTCTCCATCAATCAAAATAAGTGTATAATCTGGGTCAAAACCCTGAATTTGAATGCCCTGTCCGTGGTCTTGCAGAAGAGTTAGCCCTGTTTGCTCTATCAAAACTTCACTCAAACGCAAACTTCCCATCTCTTGAATTTGCTCCTCATCAATAACTGTCATAGGTATAGGAACTTCAGAAAGTAACTTTTCGCTACGAGTAGCTGTAACAACCACTTGATTAAGCTCTTCTGTCTTGGTGCTATCTTCTTGAGTCGGATTTTGTCCTACTAGATACTGATTAGAAACGAAGAGGCATAAAAATAATGGTAAAAAAAATTTCATGGCTATAAATAGTAAGTATTAAACTCTGCTTGAATGAGTATTTGGTGATGCAAATATTATATTTATTTAGACTTATTCCAAATAATTTTCAAAAATAATTTTTATTTAATCTAAATAAGGATATTTTTGCAGTAACAAACTTGTTATCTTAATGCTATAAGACAACAAGTTTGTTACTTTTATCACTTAAACCTTAAAATCATATTGAGTTATGAAAAAATTAACTTTATCAAGTGTACTTTCTTTATTATTAATTTTTGGTGCTGCTTTTACCTCTCCATCAGACAATGACCCTAATCCGAAAGATAAAGAAGCCATCAAATCTATGTGTGGTTGTTATGAAGTAACCTTTAATTTTGCAGAAACCTTCTCTCCAGATACGTCTTACAAATTTCACGAAAATTATAAGGCTGGAGCTTTGGAGTGGGTACAGCTCGTAGAGGAAACTCCTACATTTGTTTCTATGCAACATTTGTTACTAGCTAATGATACAATGATTATCAAGCACTGGAGGCAAGATTGGAGCTACGAAAACACCAATTTTTATATGTATGATGGAGATAATAATTGGAAATTTGTACAACAACCAAAATCGGAAGTGGCAGGACAATGGACACAGAAAGTGTTTCAAGTAGATGATAGCCCACGTTATGAAGGTTCAGCAAGTTGGGTACATGTAGATGGTCGTCATTATTGGGACAACACAACGAATAGTCCTCTACCAAGGCGTGAGTTTACCAAACGTAATGATTACAATGTTATGGTGCGTGGTAATCTACACGAAATTACAAATGAAGGCTGGATTCACGAACAAGACAATGATAAAGTATTGCGTAAAGATGGAAAAGATATATTGATTGCTACTGAAAAAGGTATGAATACATATAAAAAAGTAGATGATTCTCGTTGCTTGGCTGCCCAAACGTGGTGGAAAAATAACAAAGACTTTTGGGCTGTTGCTAGAACAGAATGGAACAGTATATTTGCTAGAAATAAAGATTTAAAACTCAAAAAAGTGGTAGATAAGAAACCTCTATTTATGCACCTTTTCCCATTAGAAACTTCTGAAACAAAAAAAATTAAGCCTATTATTTCAGAATTTGTAGAAGAGTAGATATAATGCGCTTCATTATTTTGAATCTTGCAACCTATTTCATTTATTTGATTTTGAATGAGATAGGTTTTTTATTTTAGTGCTAAAAATAAAGAGTTCGGAATGCTAAGAAAATCCAAATAAATTTAAAAAAAACTAGGTAATTGATTTTATTTCTCTTAATTTTTGTTTAGTTTCGCTATTGATACTTTGATTTTATACATAGAAAATATTGGAATTCAGTGCTAATTTTGCTTTATTTTCCTTGTCCCCTTATTATTTTGGATATTTTATCGAAAAAACATTGAATCTTATCTGATTTATTATGATTTTTGATAAAAGGTAAGTTGAAGTATTACAACAATGTATTTGCATTTTTGAAGCATAAAACTAAATTTAGATTTGCTTTTTGCTTTTTTTCAAAAAACTATACAACAATTTTAAGCGTATGGATAACGATTTCGTCATATATGATTTTTACGACCAAATGCGTAAACATCAAACGTTACTAGCTTTTCAAGGAGTAGTTTCTCAAGATTTGCTCTCTCGTTTGGCGAGTAGTTTGAAGCGCAAAAGTTCACAACAAGACCCAAATATTGGACGCAAAATATTTGCTATTTTTATAGAGCTTTCTCAAAATGTTAGTCTTCATTCTATTGAAAAATCGTATTCTATCAAAGAAGACAAACCTATTGGAGTGGGCTATCTTTTAGTAAGTGAGGCAGATGACCATTTTTTAATCTCTTCTTCCAATCTGATAGAAAATTCTAACCTAGACCACGTTATGCAGCGTTGTCAGCACATTAATTCTTTAGATGATGGAGAACTGAAACAATATTATAAAGAACAACGTCGTGCGCCACAGCGTACAAACAAACCTGGAGCTAACATTGGTCTGATTGATATGGTTCGCAAATCCAACAACCCATTGATTGGAGAGGCTTACCCACACCCAGACTACCCTAGCCAATCATTTTTAACTATTACTGTAAGATTAGATAAATAAAATTCTTAAAATTATATATTCGTATGGAAAACTTCCAAATCGAAGGTGAGAACTACATCCCTACTGTTAATTTCAACGCTGAAACTGGAGAATTAGAAATCTCTGGAGAATCGTATCACGAATACACCATTGAGTTTTTTCAGCCTATTTTTGAATGGCTCAACAAGTATTTAGAAGAAGAAGGCAGGACTATTGTTTTCAATTTCAGAATGACTTATTTCAACACTTCGTCTTCTCGTCGTTTTTTAGAGATTTTCGATTTAATTGAAGATTACAGTAAAAATAAAAATGGCAATGTTACTGTAAACTGGTATTATGAGAAAGACGATGTAGATATGCTTGAGAGTGGCGAAGAATACGCTGAAGATGTAGATTTGTCATTTAATTTACTTTCTTACTAATAGGAACATAAAGTAGTATTTTACTCTTTTTCCTATAAGTTGGTTAGCCTTCTTATATTTTTTATAAAGAAGGCTAATTTTAGTGATTCTATTTTCTTATTCTAAAAAAGGCAGTTGAAACCCACTTTTTTGCATCAATAAGTTAATACGAAGAATGGCTTTGTTGATATAGTTTTTCTGCTCTCCCTCAGTATTATCTTTGATAGTTTTATGAAACTCTAATAAAAGAGAATTTATTTTAGACACATCTAACTTTCCTTCTATTCTTTGTGCCAAAAGCAAAGATTCTATCATAGAAAAGAGTCTCTCAACTACCATAACATCATCTTTTCCATAATATAAAATAGGTGCAATATAACGATACATCAGATTGTAGAGTGAATAGGTTTCCTCCCAAAGTCTAGTATTGTCATCTTCATCAGTATAACAATAAACACCCTCACGAAGAGCTTTTTCTATAAAAAGTAAGGTCATATAATTTATTGTTCGGATAGCTGTTTCTGGGTCATTTATCCCCGGACTTAATGCTTTTGTTGCTATTTCAGATAATTGCTTAATTCCATATACATAATTGTCTTGTATGTATTCATTATCATAAAATATAAACTCTTCTAATATTTCATCCATCACTTCTTGTTTTATTTCTTTATCTACTTTCAATAAAGGAGTACCAATAACAAGAAATGAACCTTCTTTCAGACTTATAAACAGTTTTATATCGTGTTTTTTAGCTACTTTTACTAACTTTTTTCTATTACATTCTCTAAAATAGCCACTTTGGTTGCTTGGGATAGTTTGCCAGCTTGCTACCTTATCAAAAACTGTCTGATAGTCTTGATATTTACTAACTTCTTTGGATTTTAATTCTTTAAATGTCTTGTTATATACAAGCAAAATAATATTATCTACTTGAACAGACCTAGATATGGAATGAATAAAATAAATAAAGAGAATTAAAGACAATACTCCTAAACACATTCCTACGAAAATACTGAGTTGAGGAATATAAATTCCTTCTTCTGTCTTACCTATATTCACAATAAGCAAAAGACAATACAAAATTGTTCCTAAGTAAGTTCCTAAAACCACTTGATAAGACTTGTTGGTTAGCACCCCTGGTACAACCCGAGGAGAAAAGGCTGTGGCAGCTTGGTTAAGGACTACCATTACCATAGAAAAATTAAATACCATTAGGGAAATAATGCCTCCAATAAAAGCATTGAGCAAGAAACGAGCATTATCTGCACCTATTACTAACGCAAACTTCAAGACCTCCTTCGCTTCATTACTTAGTTCGGAGTCTTCAAAGGTCATCATCAATATAGAAAACGTAACAGACAAGAAAGCCATCACAGAAGGTATAAAAATAATGCTGTTTATGAAGGCTAAATAAGTTTTTCGAAGGTACTGATAGGGACGTTTAAGCATAGATAAAAAAATTATAATACATCCTATTTATTTACTAGAAGTAACCACTCTAAGTTAAAATAGTTATCTATAAAAAAACTCCTTCTTCCATACAGGAAAAAGGAGTGAAAAATTCTATCAAATTATTTCTAACGACTAGAGTTATTTTTCTAATTTTCTTTTACTTTTTATATAAAAAGTGTACTGATAGACTCTCTATCGTGTATTTTACGAATTGCTTTTGCAAAAAGGTCTGCTACTGACAATACTTTTATTTTGTCTGACTCTTCTTTCAATGGAATAGTATCCATAACAGCCAGCTCTACGAGTGGAGAATTATTGATATTTTCATACGCCTTTCCAGACAAAACAGGGTGTGTAGCTATCGCACGTACAGACACAGCACCGTTATCTAAAAGAACTTGTGCAGCCTTTGAAATTGTTCCTGCCGTATCGATAAGATCATCTACAATAATTACATTCGCTCCTTCTACATCTCCTATTACTTGCATAGAAGCAATTTCGTTGGCTCTCTTTCTGTGTTTATCACAAACTACCATATCAGCGTGAAACTGGGCAGCATAACTTCTTGCTCTTGCAACTCCTCCAACATCAGGCGAAGCAAAAACAAGATTTTCAATCTTTAATGATTCAATGTAAGGAATAAAAATAGCTGTTGCGTATAGATGGTCAACAGGAATATCGAAAAACCCTTGAATCTGTCCTGCATGCAAATCACAAGTCATGATACGAGTTGCGCCTGCTGCAGAAACAAGATTGGCTACCAGTTTTGCACCGATAGCCACACGAGGTTTATCTTTTCTGTCTTGTCGAGCATATCCAAAATAAGGCATTACTACGGTCACCGAACCAGCCGAAGCACGCTTGGCAGCATCAATCATAAGCAAAAGCTCCATTAGATTATCGGCAGGTGGAAAGGTAGATTGGACAATAAATACATCTGCACCACGAATAGATTCGCTATAATTAGGACACATTTCTCCATCACTAAAAACTTGAAGATTGTGTTCTCCTAGGGGCTTTCCATAAGAGTGAGCAATCTTTTTGGCTAGATAACGAGAGGAAGAACCAGAGAATATTTTGACAGAATTCATAAGGTATAAAGAACAATAGGGTAAAAATAAGTATTGCAAAGATTTAAGACAAAAATAAACACACTAAGCAGTAATTTCAAATCAAAGAGTGTTTTATTTTACATTTACTCATTTTATAACCTAATCTTATCATTATTGATGAGTAGAATTACCTAAATTCTGCTGGACAAACCACTCTGCTAATTGTAAAACTAAGAGAAATGCCTGTATAATAATACATATCTTTAGTAAACAGATTTGTCATTTGAAATTTCCCTACACTACTTACTTCATCAGCGTTGCTGTCTTGAAGCATTCCATCTATTGCATCTGTAAAAGTAGGTCTTGCGCCAAATTCGAAGCCGAGATTATAATTTTGCCCTAACATATACTTTAAGCCTACTCCTACTGGTATAGCAATTTCCAATGCGTTGGGTTGGCTATCAAAATAATTGCTATTTACAGAAATATGTGCTACCGAACCTCCTAGAAAAATATAAGGAGAAAGACGATTTAGCTCACTCATTGCTCTATAATCTCTAAAATTATATTCTGCCCTTCCTGATACTTCATAAACAGTACCAGCAAATTTTGCTGCTCTTTGCTGAAAGAAAGGTTCTTCTGAATCTGTTTCATCTGCTCCTATCGCTCCTATTGCAGCACCAAAGCGAAATGAAAAAATAGGATTTGGATTGAGACGCACAAAAAACTCTCCTGCAGGACGAAGATTTTTTACCTTATAAGATGGAGAAATATCACCTGTATAGTTCATAACTCCTGCTCCAAAACCAAATTCTAAATCTTGAGCATTACAAAGTGTAAAGGAAAATAGCACACACAAAACGCTCAAAACAGCTTTTTTATAGACTGTAAATATCATAATATTCTGACTAATAATTTATAAATGATAATATTTCTATTAGATTTTTACTTTTAAGAATTGACAAATTTACAGCCATTTCCTAACATAAGCATCAAAAATCACAAAAAAAGTGTACAAGAACAGTTTAGACTTGTACACTTTCTGAAAAATATTCTTTTTTATTTTCTTATTACTATTTAAAACGAACAGGACAACGCACTCCGTGAGGAGGAATAATATAAATCAAATGAAATCCTGTAAGCATATAAACATCATTATCTTTTTGGTTTCCACGAATACTTGGATCTATGTATGGGTCGCTACCAAAACCATCAAAGGTATTATACTGTTGTCCATCAATACCTGTATAACTATAACGGTTCAGTAAACTATAAAGCTCTCCATTACCAGCCATCTCTTCTAAAGTTGCATATCTGTCACCTTCTAAAGAACGGTCGTGAAATGCTTTTGCTAATTCATCATCACCAAAAACACCTAAATTCAAATAATTACGACTTACATCATCCAAATAATCTGTTAGTAAAAAACGATATGAGAACTCAAAAGCAATATCTATACGATTAGAGAGTTTTTTGCGAATACCAAATCCAACAGGGAAAGCTACTTGGACTTTAGAGTATTTATTGTGTAAATTGACAGTATCTCCACTAAAATTGATGTACTCACGCCCCTGTCCTTCTGTACCCAAAGGTTGTAAGTCTGTCCATTCGCCTGCTCCCCAATCTGGGCTACCTCCTCCAATCTTTGTTTCGGGAGCTTTTGCTTTTGGTGCGTGATAAAAAACTGCTAATCCACCCAAAACGTAAGGTACAAATTGTTTTGGACGCTGATAAAATTCTTTATTGAGACGTTCTGAACTCATCAGATCCCAACGAAAAGTAGTATTGAGTTCGAAAATATCATTTCTAAAATGAGCATTACGAATATAACGGAAAAAATCATGACTATCTGCTGGGTCTGCCGTTTCTACGTCATAACTCAAGAGTCTTCCCCAGTTGAGTCCTAAACGAGCTGAAAACTGTGGACGGAATTTTTTCTCTACAAAAATTCCAATATTTGGACGAGTAAAACGTAAGTCGGTACTCCAAAAACTAGGTTTTGGCACAATATCTCCAAAATAGTTCATTGCATTGACATTCAACCCAACACTTACATATTGTCTGCGTTTTGTCCACACCCATTTATGATTATGAGGTCCTCTTCGGGGAGTTGTTTTTTTGTAGTAGTATTTATTTCCTACTTGTGCCTGTACTTCTTCAGTTGCTAAAAAAGCAACTCCAAGCAAAGCGAATAGAAATGTAAAAAGAATTTTTTTCATAGAAACGATTTTTTAAAAATCTGTCGTAGCTATTCACTAGACAAGATAAATGTATAGAGCTATTTTTAGAGTGTTTGTAGTAAAGACAATAGAAAATTTGATTCTGAACCACCTCTTATTAGAATAAACTCAAAAAATACAAAAAAATTTTATCTCCTCCCTCAAAATCAAACCATTAAGTATAATTATTCTGTTCAGAAAAGGAATAAAACTATTACCTAACACAAAAATAGGCAAAAATTATGCTATCGCTTATAAATTTATAAAAAATTGGAGCAAATACTGTGTTAAATTTTAAATTTTCTAAATAAAAATTCCTATCTGCTTTTCTAACAAATAGGAATTTTAAAAATTTGTTTGTTTTTCTGTTTAACTTTTTGACATAGGTTCTTCCATCATCTGATAATTTCCAGTTTTTTTAGCGTAAGCCTGCTTTATCTTCTTGACACCTTGTAAGATACTGGCAGCACTCAAACATAAAATAATTCCTGTATTAATACGATTATCTTCATTAAAAGCATCCTTTTTAAACAGTGCTTGTCCAAAGGCTACTACACCAGTAAGCGAGGCAACAGCTCCAAATGCACCTTCATACTCTGGTTTGTGGTGTAGGTTTCCAGGTAAGTATCGAATAGCAGTTTCTGCTCCACTAACTGCCGAAGTGATTGTTTTTAGTGTTCTTTTATCCATAACATAAAAATTAAGTTGAAAAAATATTTATTTCTTCAACCTTATTTTATGAAAATTGTTTCTGATACATCTAATAAATAATCACTATTTTAGCCTAAAATTGTTTCAAAATCATCTTTGTATTCGCTTTCTCTTAAAATATTAAATGTTTCGTTAGTTTTGAAAAAACCTATTGTATTCGGATTGAGTTCAATAGATTCTTCTATTGAAATAAGAGCCTTCGAAAACTGTTTGAGTTCAGTCTGTACAAGAGCTAAACCTACCCATACTTCCCACAGAGGAAAATTTTTACGCTGTTTTGGCAAGTCAATTACTCGTTGGTAATATGTGAGAGCTTCTTCATTTTTTCCTAAGTCTAATTGCAATTTTGCCATTTCCAATAAAGCATCATCAAAGTGAGGATGCAGCTTTAGAGCAGCTTCAAAAGATTCTAATGCTTTATCATTATCATTTATCTGCCTGAAAGCTAAGGCTTTATTGAGATGCGCTCGTTCGGGTCTGTTTTCTGTCATTCTTAAAGAAAGGGCAAAATCAAAATATGAAATTGCTGTTCTAGGCTGTTTCATATTTAGCATTGCTGTACCCATATTGAGATAGGTATCACCTTTTTCTGGAGTAATTTGAGAATAGGCTTTAAAATTATCGTAAGCATTCCTCCAATCTTGAAGCTGCATATAAGTCAGACCTTTTATATAAAATGCAGGAGCAAATTTTGAGTCTTCTTCTAAAGTAGCATTTAGTTTTTCTAAAGCAATGTCGTATTTTCTTGTTTCGTAGGCTTTGCAAGCTTCGTTATAAGCTGCTGGTATTTCTTGTGGCTGCATAAAATGAATATAATTCAATGACTGATTTTAAACAATTTGCAAATTTACATAAAAAATGGACAGGGCTGAAACCCTGTCCATTTAAAGATTATCGATAAAGGAAAATTACTTTTTAACAACTACTTGATATACTTCTTCTGAACGCTGTGAAATAGTTGCATTTCCTAGTCCAGTAAAATTATTGAGTGTTTCAGCATCATAATTTTTGATAGTAATAAGCTCTAAATTATCCACTACTGAAAGTTCAAAATCGGAAGTAAGAGATTTTTCTAGCATTTCTAACTTACGAGCATCTGTATCAGTACAAACAGAAAAAGAAGTAGCTGACACTTGAAGCAAGTTTGTTTTGATATTATGACGATTCAACTCTGAATGAATATAAGCCAGTTGGTTTCGCTCATTGATAGCAGCCAAATCTTTTGCCTTAAAAATAAACATACTTTGGTTACCTTTAACGATTATAGAAGGAATAGAGGGCAGCGTTTCAAAATCTCCAATTTTAGTACCTTCTATTTCTGCATTAATAAAAGAACGTACGTAAAGTGTTATTCCCTTTGCAGCCAACGGACGAATTGTTTTTGGGTGAATAACTGTCGCTCCATAATACGTCATTTCAGCAGCATCAGAATAATTGATTTGTTTAAAAAGAAGTGTATTTTTTATTCTTTTTGGGTCAGCATTCAAAATTCCAGAAACATCTTTCCAAATCGTAACACCATCAGCCTTCAAACAATAGGCAAAAACAGCAGCCGTAAAATCTGAACCCTCACGTCCAAGCGTCGTTGTTTTTCCTCCAATTGTTCCTCCAATAAAGCCTTGTGTCAAAACAAAACGTTGTTCTAGCATAGGTAAAAGTTCGGCTCTGATGAGTTGTTCCGACCATTCCCAATCTACTTGCCCTTCTCTCCAACGTTCGTTTGTCTGTACAAAACGACGAGCATCTACCCAAAGACATTTGTCATCGTGTTCCATTTTCAAATACTCTGAAACGATAGCTGTCGACATAAGCTCACCAAAACAAATTACTTGGTCGTAGTGCTTGTCCCAGTTGGGTTCGTCGTCATTGAGAGTTGCCTCAAGCTGAAAAATATATTTTTGAAGAATTTTATAGACAATTTTTTCACGCTCACCATCAAAAAGCTCATCTGCAATCTGATAGTGATAGTCTTCAATCTGTTTTAAAATCTGTTTGACCTTGTCTTCCTGTTTCGATTTGGCTGCCTTAAATACGTCTTCTAAATGGTTTGTCGTCTTGCCCATAGCAGAAACAACAATAACGAGTTTATCTTTTTTGTCAATAAATGAGCGTAAAATAGTGCTTACATTTCTGACAGCAGGAGCATCTTTTACAGACGCACCACCAAATTTGAATACATGTAACATGGAAAAATGGTCAATTAAAAATTAAAATTCATAAACTGAAAAGTTTTTGTGTTGTGTGTTAAAGTTATCACAAAAATTAAAGTTGCAAAGAAACAAAGTAGAATATTCTTAGGCAAGAATTTAAGATATGTTATTCTTATATGGAGAATGGATAGCTAAAAATTATCTTTGGTAAGCTAAAGATTGAAAATCTAAAATGTAGTTTTTGAGTTGGTGTTGCTTCGTTAGAACATAAATAAAGATAGCGTTATTAATTGATTGTAAATAGTTAAATTCCAAATTTAATTTTTATTGGGTATAAATGTGACGGAAACTCAAATTATGTATTATACACATAATACATCACTTTAAATTTGTAAGTAAAATGAGAATAGTTTTTGGAGTCTTGTTATCAATCATTTTTTCTTTATCAGTGTTTAGCCAAAATGAGAAAAATAAAAGTATGTTACTAGTTAGTAGAATATATTATGGCAAAAAATGTGAGTACGTAGCTTTTCGAGTTAATAGTTCTAAAATTGAGATTGATAGTTGTTATGATATCAACTCTAATAGCTTTCAAGCTTTGAAAACCATCAGTTTATCAGATGAACCATTTATTGCAAAAGTTTATGAAGAGCCTACAGAAAGTTTATTATCCTACGAAATGGAAATTAATGAAATTAACTGTGATTATTTTACACCGATTTCAATTACAGTATATGAAGGAGAGCAGATTACAAGGCTAAAGTGGAAACGTAAAATTGGTATCTATTGTGGCTCAAAGTCAGTTAGAAATTTAATTGAAGGTTTACAAAAAACATTTGAAAAGTATAATTAATAAATAACGTGAACTCGGAATTATATTTATTGATTATCAATGAGTTATGATATTCTTTTAATCTTCGGTACTGCCCTTTGGGCTGACCTTGATTAAAAGTAGGTCAGTCTCGTTAGAGCAGACCTAAAATAGTTTTTGTAGTGTATAGAGAAGCATTTAAGATTGGTTTTTAATCCCGAGTTCACGTTAAATATAAACAACCATCTTTTTGATAGTTGTTGGAGTTAAAAGTAAAATAAATGATAAAACCCTAAGAATTTTTAAACACTCTTAGGGTTTTAGCTTTCTCATTCTAAAGAATGAGCTACAAATTTATTTCATAGAACCAATCATATTTGCAGGTACCACCCACTCATCAAACTGTTCAGAAGTCAAAAATTCTAGTTCTACAGCAGCTTGGCGCAATGTTTTGTTTTCTTTATGCGCTTTCTTGGCAATTTTAGCAGCTTTTTCGTAACCAATATGTGTATTGAGAGCCGTAACGAGCATTAAAGAATTTTCTAAATGCTTTTGTATATTTTCTTTGTTTGGTTCAATTCCTACAGCACAGTTATCTGTAAATGACACACAAGCATCACCAATCAGACGAGCCGATTGAAGAACATTAGCAGCAATCAATGGCTTGAAAACATTGAGTTCGAAGTGTCCGTTTGAGCCACCCACCGAAACAGCCATATCATTACCCATTACTTGAGCGCAAACCATCGTCATAGCTTCTGGCTGTGTAGGGTTTACTTTTCCTGGCATAATAGAAGAACCTGGTTCGTTTTCTGGAAGCATAATTTCTCCAATACCACAACGAGGACCTGACCCCAACATACGAATATCATTGCCGATTTTCATAAGTGCAACAGCTGTACGCTTCAATGCACCAGAAAGCTCTACCATCGCATCGTGAGCAGCTAAAGCTTCAAATTTGTTTGGTGCAGTTACGAAAGGTAAACCCGTAAGGTTAGCAATTTTTTCAGCTACCAAAACATCATATCCTTTTGGTGTATTTAGTCCTGTTCCTACGGCAGTTCCTCCAAGAGCAAGCTCTCTTACCATTTCTAGCGCATTTTTGATGCAGCGCAAAGAGTTATTGAGTTGTTGAACATAACCAGAAAACTCTTGTCCGAGTGTAAGAGGAGTAGCATCCATAAAGTGAGTACGCCCCGTCTTTACAATGTCTTTAAATTCCTCTGATTTGCTTTGTAGCGTATCACGCAATTTTTCTATGCCCTTAATCGTATTTTCTGTAACGAGTTTGTAGGCTGCAATGTGCATTGCTGTTGGAAATGTGTCATTTGAAGACTGCGATTTGTTTACATCATCGTTAGGGTGAAGAGCTTTTTTCTCATCTGTCAAGTTTCCACCACTCAAAACGTGTCCACGGTATGCCACCACTTCATTCACATTCATATTCGACTGTGTTCCCGAACCTGTTTGCCAAATTACTAGAGGAAATTGGTCATCTAACTTTCCATCCAAAATCTCATCACACGCTTTTCCAATAAGGTCACTTTTTTCCTTTGCCAAAACGCCTAATTCTGTATTGGCTTGTGCAGCAGCTTTTTTGAGATAAGCAAACGCATAGACGATTTCTTTTGGCATAGAAGCCTCATCACCTATTTTGAAATTGTTACGGCTACGCTCTGTTTGTGCGCCCCAGTATTTGTCGGCAGGCACTTTTACCTCGCCCATTGTATCACGCTCAATACGAAAATCTGACATAGAAATTCAATTAAAAATTACAGATTAAAAATTATGAATTGTATGAAAGATAAAATTACAGACTTTGTAGTGGGATTGCAAATTTTGTTGTTTTTTGGTCAAATGTCAAAAGCAGACCATTTGAGTAAAAAAAACTAAATGAGCTTTCCATTCTAAAATTTCAATTCCAAATTTATTCCTAATCTCTAAGCATATAAACAACAAAAACAATAAACATCACAATTACAGAAACGATAGCTACCATTTTGAGGGCATTGGCACTACTTTCTTCTTGAGGTTGCTGTTGTGAGAGTGTGATTTGCTGAACAGGAACGTTATTGTTCATTGGGTGAAGTTCCTTCAAAATACGTAGCTCTGCTTTAGCATCACTCAAATCCATTCTTGACTGATTAAGCTCTGTACGAGTTTGGTTGAGGTCTGTCAAGAGCTTATTAACTTGGCTTTGCAAATCTTTTTCGTGGTTGTAGGCAATATTTACTTTTTCATTGAGTCCACGAAGTTCTTCTTGAAGGTTTTTAATAGCTTGTTGGTCTTGACGAGTTTGTTCTTGCGACTTTTGAAGATTGTTTTGAGTGGTTTCTAAAAGCGAATTTTGTTCTTTGTTTCGCTCTGTCATTTGAGCTAGTTCTCTTCCACGTTCATCTATAATTTGATGCAGACGCATTTTGTCATTTTTCAAATCGCTAAGTTGTGTTTGGAGCGTTCCGATACTTCCTTCTTTTGCATCAATTTGTGCACCTTTCGAATCTATCTGCGCTTGTTTTTGAATGAGTTCTTCCTTTATTTTGGCTGCATTGTTTTCTGACTCTTCTAACTGTTTTTGAAGGTCTGCAATCGTTTTGAGATGCTCTTCGTTAGTTTTTCTAATGTCTTCTAACAAAAATGTATTTTCTACCTCTTTTTTATCAGAACCCTGTGTTGTATTGAAGATAAAAGCTACTAAAGCAGCAATCGCCACCACGCCAATCGCATACTTTACGATGCTCACAGGCTGATTAATAGAACCCTTGATATATCCGAATGGTGTATTTGATTTTGACATGACTCAATTACGATTTTTTTTAATTACGAAATAAGCATTCAGCGAAGCTAATTACGAATTATTTGTCTTAACTCTGATTACTTAAAATTAGTTAGACACAACACTAAAAAATCTTTTGTAAAGGTAGAATTTCAAAAATCATAAAACCACAAATCCGTAACTGATTATATTGTATTTCAATTAGCTTCACTGCTTTATCAGGTCGTAATTCGTAATTTTTAATTCGTAATTGATTAGCAACGATAAATATACATTATTTTTTGCACTTGCTCTCTTTTTTTAGCAAAAATTTTCTTTGCTTTCATAATGTTATAAATATTTTACAATTCATCCAACTTAAAAACCACTCATAACTCACTGAAAATCAACACTTTTCATATTTTCACTTGCTCATTACAAATTATTTTACCTACTACCTTGCATAACATAGTAACCTTTTTTATACTGCTTCGTATAAGAAGACATACGGACATTGTTAGAGTTTTAAGCTCTTTCATTATTCACTAAAACAATTAAACATTTAACCAAATAAGACGTGATTACATTAGAAAATGCTGAAGTACAAATGCGAAAAGGAATTTTGGAACTGTGTGTTTTGCGTGTAATTGCAGGTGGTGAAGTGTATGCTTCTGAGCTACTTCGCAGCTTAAAGGAAGCTCAATTATTGGTAGTAGAAGGAACGCTTTATCCACTTCTAAATCGTCTGAATAAATCTGGATTAGTTACTTACTCGTGGCAAGAATCTACAGGAGGTCCTCCAAGAAAATATTATCGCTTAACAGACAATGGACATGATTTTTTACAAGGATTGACCAACTCTTGGCATCAACTTGTTTTTTCAACAAATACTCTTTTAGAAAATACAAATCAGAATAGACAAGAACAACGACAAGCCAGCTAAAAAAACTATTTAGAAAGGAGAAATCAGATTTTAAAATGAATACAGTTTCTCTTCTTTGTCAAAGACAAGGCATTTAACCTACAAAATAATTTAAAAAAAATGTAATTTTTCATCATTACCTATTACTAACTAATTATCTATCAACTACATCAGAAAACTTAGAAGCAAATAACAATATATATTCTAAGTGTTCAAACCTAAACTCTCAATTTATCATGCCTCCACTCCACACAAATTCGTCTTTAAACAATACTTTGGAAGTTAATATTGCATCCATTTCTTTTCACGTTGAGCAAGCAGCTTATCCAACACTAAAAGCCTATCTAATGGATTTGAAGCGTTGCTTTCCAGAAGATTCAATGACGATTGAGGATATCGAAACAAGAATGGCAGAAGTTCTCTTGGAGCGTTTGAGTATTGATAAAGGAACGATTGACAAAAATGATATTGAAATCATGATTTTGCAAGTCGGAACAGCAAAAGAAATTGCGATTGCAGAAGGTATAGATTTAGATTTAGGTTATTTTGAGCGAAAAGACCAATGGCAAACTCTCAAAAAAGCTGCTCCTAAAAAAGAATTGCGTAGTGTAGGCAAAAAATTTACACTCAAAAAGAGAGATAAAAAAATTGGTGGTGTAGCCTCTGGAATTGCTGATTATTACAATATTGACCCAGCTTTTGTTCGTTTGGGTTTTGTAGCTAGTCTTTTTGCTGGTGGATTTGGTATTCCTCTGTATGCAGCCTCTTGGTTAGCAATGCCAAAAGACCCTAAGGAAGGAATGTTAGAAAAACAAGAATCAACATCTGCACTTGCCAAAACGAAGCGTTTTATGCGTAGCATGGTCGATAAAAAAGTAGGTGGTGTAGCTTCAGGAATTGCAAAATATTTTGGTATTGATGAGACAATAGTACGCTTGCTTTTCATTGGAACTCTATTCTTAGACGGATTCGGACTTTTAGCTTATTTAGCTCTTTGGATTGCTATGCCAGAAGCAAAAAGCCTACAAGAGCAAATTGACTTGGAAGAAAAACCTTCTTTCTTGGAAGATGAGAGTTTTAAAGCTAGAGTAGCACAAGTAGAAAGTCAGTTTGAAGATACTGTAAGCTCAACAGCTTCAAAAATCAAAAATTCTAAATTCTTTAAAAAACACTTTTAGATAAATTATAAGTGGTAAATGATAACTATTCATTTCTGCAAAACTCCTTAAAGCATCATAATAATTGTTTTAAGGAGTTTTTTCTTGTCTAAACACAAACAACTAAAAACAAAGTTTTTCAACTAAAATTTTAGTCAATACATATTTTTTGTTTAGATTTGTCAAATTATTATTATCTTTTTTGTAAGGATAACCATGCGTTATCCCTTTTAGCATTAAAATATGCAACTCTCATTTCTAAAAACTGTCCTTCTTTGTTTATTTTTTACTGTTGTTAGTTATACTATTGCTTTCTCACAACGCAAACCAGAACGCATCATAGAAAAAGAAGAAGTGGAAAAATTTAAAACTAGACTAGACTCTACAATTTGTCTTTATACGACAGATTCACTGTATAGAAAACCCATTTTAGAAATCGGAAACAATGCTTTTATAGATTCTCTGATAGAATATAATTTACAAGAATTTGCCTTTTACCTAAACCACTATTGGTATGAATTAGACAATAATACAGCTTTATCCCTTGAAAATACTGCTCCACAAGAGGGTTACGTTCATGGAGAAGATGAAAAATTTGGATTTCATAGAAAGTCAAGATTTTGTAGTTGTGGTAGAGAACATGTTTGGGGAAATGGGTGGAAAGGAGAAAGATTGAAGTCTGATGAATATACACACTATTTAAGGTATGGCTCTTTATGGTGGCGTTTATTTCGTTATAATAAAAAGAATTTCTATAATCGAATAGCTCAAGGCAAGTCTGGATTTAGAAAAATAGCTGTTAAAAGAGGCAGACGCAGAGCTTCTTACGAAACCAATTTATGGAACTATAACTCTACACGTTATAATTTAGATTATTTAGTAAACGGATTTGAGAAAAAAGAAATCTTAGAAGGAAATATTGGCTATTTAAAATGTTCGTTCTTACCTACTGCTAATTATGTAGATGAGCGTTTCATAAAAAACTTAATTCAAGAATTTCTCTTTACAGATGCCTTGATTTTAGATTTAAGAGAAGCTAGTTTTTACAAACCTGAAAGTAAATTCTTTACAAAAGACAAAAGTATCAATGAAATGAGCGTACCCATTTGGTTTGTGGAGCGTTTTTTTCGTCCAGACACAACCTATAATTTAGGAACAGCAAAAGTTTTTCACACTAGAGAATATTTAAAAGATAATGGAAAGCCACGCAGGAAAACAGTAGAAAACCCTACTATTTCTCTAATGACAAAAACCGAAGAAGTAAAACCTTTCTTCAAAGGAGGAAATTATTTATACCATTACTCTCATTATCCATTAGAAGTAGATAAAAACTATGAAAAATACTACACCTTGCGTTATTATGAGCGTCCTATTTATATCTTAACGGACAGAAACACCTCTGATATAGCTGAATGGATAGCAAAAGTTTTACAAAAATATAGAAATGCTATTGTGATAGGCGAAGACACAAAAGGACAAAATACAATCACTCGCTCTGTGGGTGTTAGTGCGTATGCTTGGCTCAATGTCCCAGATATAGAAATTAGTTTAACAGAAAATGAAGAAGATTTTGTAGTAAAACCCAATATTTTTGTCTCTGCTTATGATACAACAAGTGTAGATAAGGCTTTTGACATTGCTTACAAAATGGCTTATGAACAAAGCATTTTAAAAAGCGATTTTACTTATATCCGAAAGTATGGAAAACGTTTTAAGCAGTTAGAAAATATTACCAAGCCACAACCTAATTCGTATATTTTGCCCAAAAATGCAGGAGAATTTCTAGGAAGTTATGGCTTAGGAAAAGAAATCATCTTCAAAGACGGAAAACTATGGCTCAAAAATTATCAACATCTTTCCGTACTTCACCAAACTACTCCAAATACATTTTTAGTGGAAAGTGGACTACAAAAAAGAACAGACAGAACGCCTTATGAAACGGTAGCCCAACCGATTTATGTATTTTTCAAGAAAAACCTAGAAAAAGAGAATGAAACAGATTCTGTAATGAATATGTTTGTGCGTTATGGCGATTTCACAAGTGCAAAATTTACACAGATTGAAAAATATAATTTCAAAAAGTTTATCAAAGAAAATCAAGTTATTGATACTACCAAAATCATCAGACCAACAATTTCTTACCCATTTTCAAAAATGAGTAAGGAGGAAAAAATGACGTTGTTCAGAGGATTTACAATGCAGAGAAATCTCTTTAAAGCCTTTCCAAACTTTAGTTTTACTCTTCTTTCAGAAAATGAAATATTGAAAGACGATTTAGAAAATAAATTAAGCGTTTTTCTTTTTTGGTCGCCAACATCAACAAAATCTATTGAAGCTATTCCAATACTCAACAAAATGATTGAAACCTATTCATCTAACAATATCACTTTTTATGGTTTTACAGAAAGCAAAAAAAAAGAAGTAGAAGAATTTTTAATTGGAACGCCATTTTATGCTGATATTATTCCAAGTAGCAACTCTATTTTTGAGGATTTATATATTCCAACAAGCAGCGAACCTGTTGTTTTGGTATTGGGAAAAGAGGGAAAGTTTCTTTTTGGAGAGGTTTTGAATAGAGAAACCCTAGAAAAAATGGAATATGTTCTTTCCAATCAGATATTGAAATAAAACTTTATTTTTAGACGGTTACTAGCTTAGAAAACAAAAAACTACTATTTTCGTCTTCATTGATGTATTTTTAGTTCTACTTATTTTTCTAATGCTTAAATTTTCTCTTGTCGTTCCTTATCGCAACAGAGATGTAGAGGTTGCTAAAAGATGTATCTCTTCTCTCATCAACCAAAGTATATTTCAAAATAATAATATACCAGTAGAAGCAGAAATTTTCTTCATAGATTATGGAAGTGATATAGAGAAATCTTCCGAATTAGAAAAGTTTTGTCAAGAGACTGACCTTATTACTTATATCTATACTGAAACAAGAGGAAAGTTTTGGTGCAAGCCCGAAGCACTCAATTTGGCTCTAAACAAAGCAACAGGAGATTATTTCATAACTATTGATGTAGATATGATTCATCTTCCCAACTTTTTAGAGGAAATTAGCCATTATGTAGAACAAAATACACTTCTTCATTATCAATGTTATTACTTGCCTTCAAATTTTGACTATACAAATTACTTAAACACGCTTCAAAATACAGACGTTACATCTTTAGACGAAAGTAGCAAAACTTCAGCACTAGGAATATTTGCTGTCAAAACTTCTGAATTAAAACACATTGGAGGCTTCGATGAGTATTTTAGAATGTGGGGAATTGAAGATAAAGACATCCATTATCGCCTATCTAGGAATTTAGATGTCAAATGGTTTCCTTTGGAAAAGTCTCCAGTTTTTCATCAATGGCATCCTGTATCTAACAATCCACTTGCACAGCCAAAAGGTTGGGAAAAAACTGTCATTGACCATTATCACAACAAATACGACAAACCTGAATTACTCATTCATAAAAAAACAAATGGCGAAAAATCAGGAAAACTATATAAAAGAGAAGAGCGTCCAGCTTTACATATTTTTGAAAATGGCAATCTAAAATCTAATTTTAACTTTGAGTTTCCTATCGAAAAGGCGTACTCTAGTTTTATAAGTCAGTTTATGAAATTAGAAAAAAATGAACCCTTAATATTGAATCAATCTTTTTCTTTGATAGATGAAAATGCAACAAGCAAAGCAGCCAAAGGAGTACGAAAAATTAATACTCTGTTAGAAAAAGTAAAGGTTTCATACAGAATGACAGAGCTTCTAAAACATACCTATGGAAATATAGACTTTTATCAAGTGCGAGATTTCTTATTTTATTTTATTGTTGATTTTGAGGATTTTATTGAAGATTATTACTACGAACAAGAAAATGGAACTAATGGAAATCCAGAAAAAATCACTTTGATTTTATTTAAAAAGTAACTTTTACACAAAAAAATCAGCAGCAATTCCATCAGCAAATAATTTTCCTTTTTCTGTCAGAACAATTTTGTCATTCTTTAATTCAATCATTTGATTTTTTGTAAGTTTTGAAATCGTTTCAGACTGATTTTCTAAGAGGTTGTAATTATATTTTTTTATCAAATGATGTATGTCTATTCCCCAAATCGTCCGAAGAGAAGTCAAAAAATACTCATTGATTCTATCATTTTCTGAAAGCTCATCTATAATTTGAGGCAATGTATTTTTCTCCAAACTTTCTACATACTTTCTATTATTAGCAGCATTCATAAAACGATGTTGCCCATCGTAAGAATGCGCCGAAGCTCCCAAGCCTAAATACGGCTCGTCTTGCCAGTAGGCTGTGTTATGTTTTGAAAACTGATTGGGTTTTGCAAAATTAGAAATTTCGTAATGCAGATAACCGTTTTCTTTAAGTGTTTGCGTCAGAATTTCAAACTGCTGTGCTGCAAACTCTTCATCAATTGGCTTTAACTTTCCTCGTTTTAAATAATTTCCAAAAGGCGTTTTGGGTTCAATAGTAAGACAATACGCAGAAATATGAGGTACATCTAGTGCAAGGGCAAACTCTAAATCTTTTTTCCAAAAAGAATGAGGATTTGATTTTAAAACATCACTTTGCTTTTCAGAATTATTTTTTGGTAATTGTACGCCATAAATCAAATCAATACTAATGTTTTCAAACCCTGCTTTTTGAGCTAATCTGACGCAGTTTTGTGCTTCTTCTGCATTATGCGCCCTATTCATAAATTTTAAAAATGATTCTTCAAACGATTGAATACCGATACTCAAACGATTAAAACCTATTTTTCTAAGGTCTTTCAAAAACTCTAGTGAAGTGAGGTCATCTGGATTAGCTTCAAGCGTAATTTCGGCATTCTCATCAATTTCAAAAGTGGATTTTAGTTTGTCTAAAATATTTTCAAGTTCTGAAACTTCTAAAATAGAAGGTGTTCCTCCACCAAAATAGATGGTTTTGAGTGGTTTTGTACTCTCAAAAAAATGGTTGCGAAGCTCAATTTCTTTTTCTAGTGCAAACAAAAAAGCCTGTTTTTGTTTGAGATTCGTACTAAAATGAAAATCACAATAATGACAGGCTTGTTTGCAAAATGGAATGTGAATATATATCATATAGTTTCACACACTAAAGTGTATGCTACATTTTAAGATAAGAATACTTTTTTAACAATAATAAAAATCAGTCCTAATAAAAAAACGGTAATCGAAATTTTATTGATGGTGTGCATAGCACGAATATTGAAGTTGGCTGAATTTTTCTTCGTAAAAAAATACGTCAAGACAGGCATCAGCGCAAAATAATCTTTTAAGCTATTTTTTTTCTTACGGACAATTTTTTCAGAGTTATTTGAAGAATCTATATTTGCTTTTGTAGTTTGCATAGCTGGGAAAGAATTAAAAATTACGAATTAAAAATTACGAATTAAATTATTTGACTAACATAAAACGCTACTTTTAATACTTTAAGAGAGTATAACTATTTTCTACAATCTCTTGAACAACATTTTTGTTTTTTCTATCACAAAGATATGAAAATCTTTACTGTTGTTGGTGTTCGCATCAATGACATTATTTACTCTTTCTTAGTCAAATCCATGAGGTTTACCTGTGTAGGATTCTTATTTATCTCATCTCTTTCAATATTTCCATCACGCATAAAGACCACTCGGTGAGCGTAATTAGCAATATCTTCTTCGTGCGTAACCATAATGATTGTGTTTCCTTTTTTATGCAGCTCTGCAAACAAGTTCATAATTTCATACGACGTTTTGGTATCTAGGTTTCCTGTTGGTTCGTCTGCCAAAATAATACTTGGGTTATTTATCAAAGCTCTTGCAATCGCCACACGCTGACGCTGCCCTCCCGACAGTTCGTTTGGTTTGTGATGGTAACGGTCGCCAAGCCCTACGTCTTCTAAGGCTTTTTTTGCTTTTGCTTCACGTTCTTTCTTGCTATATCCTGCATAAATCAAGGGCAAGGCTACATTATCTAATGAAGAAGCACGAGGCAAAAGGTTAAAAGTCTGAAAGACAAAACCAATTTCTTTATTTCTAATTTCTGCCAGTTCATCTTCCGAAAGTCGGCTTACATCTCGCTTATTCAAAATATATGAACCACTTGTGGGCGTATCCAAACAACCCACAATGTTCATCAGTGTAGATTTTCCAGAACCAGAAGGTCCCATAAATGCGACATATTCGCCAAAATTAATGGAAATAGAAACCGATTTGAGCGCATGAATGATTTCATCTCCCATTTTATAACGCCTAGATATTTTTTCTGTACGGATAACTTCGTTCATCTTGTATTTTTTTGTATTCTTGATTTACAACACATTAGTAGCAACTTTGAAAACAGTATTACAGTTTTGAGATTTTTATTGGTAAATTTGTATAAAACTTTATGATAAATAACAATGGACCCAAACTTCATAAACACACGCATACAGGAAAGTATTGCTACAAAAGAGCGAATCCTAACAAATGAATCTTTGTTAGAAAACATTTCAAAAGCTGCGCAGGCTTGGAAAATAGCCTTTCAAAACGATAAAAAAGTTCTTTTTTGTGGAAATGGTGGAAGTGCTGCCGATGCACAGCATATTTCTGCCGAACTTTCTGGGCGTTTCTACAAAGACCGAAAACCACTTTTTTCTGAAGCTCTGCACGTCAATTCTTCGTATATGACAGCCGTAGGAAATGATTATGGCTACGATATTGTTTTTGAAAGAATGGTACAGGCAATGGGACGAAAAGGCGACGTTTTAGTAGCCATTTCTACTTCTGGAAATTCGCCTAATATTGTAAAAGCCGTAGAAGCAGCCAAAAAAATTGGAATGATTACTATTGGAATGACAGGTAGCAAAGGAGGAAAATTAAAAGAGCTTTGTGATATAATTTTGAATGTTCCTTCTGACGATACGCCACGCATACAGGAAAGTCATATTTTGATAGGACATATTTTGTGTGAATGGGTGGAAAATGCTTTATTTGAATAAAATGTAGGTCAGACTTCTAGTCTGACTAAAAATACTTTTCTCATACAGACTAGGAAGTCTGTATTACAGTTATGCTAGAAAGTTTATATTCAATTTGGAAAAAACATGGTATTCAAAAAGCGTATCTGTTTGGTTCATATTCAAGAAAACAACAAAAGCCAAACAGCGATATAGATTTTTTAATAGAACATGCTACGGATTTTTCTTTATTTGATTTGATAAATTTACAATTAGATTTAGAAAAAAAACTAAGGCTTGAAGTAGATTTGATTAGTAATAATTCGGTTTCCAAATTCTTAAAAGATTCTATAAACCGAGATAAAATACTTATTTATTCACAAAATGAGGTTGTACCAAAAACAGATGTGTAACAAATTGAGTAAGTTTGGTAATTGATTTATATTGTATTATAAAATACGAAGAAAAAATATTGAATTTGACTGGTTACTGATTACTGGTTACTGATTACTGAAAAAATGATTTTAAGAGCAGATAATTTAGTCAAACGCTACGGTGGCAGAACGGTAGTGAATGGCGTTTCGATAGAAGTAAAACAAGGCGAAATTGTAGGTGTTTTGGGGCCCAATGGAGCTGGTAAGACAACTTCTTTTTATATGGTCGTAGGATTAGTAAAACCAAATAGTGGAAGAGTTTATTTGGATGATAGAGACATCACAAAGCTTCCTATGTTTCGCCGTTCGCAGCTAGGAATTGGTTATTTAGCACAGGAAAACTCTGTTTTTAGAGAACTTACTGTAGAAGAAAACATATTAGCTCCTTTAGAAATGCGAAATCTCTCCAAACAGGAGCAGCGTGAAAAAATGGAGGAACTCATTGAAGAGTTTCGTTTGAAACGCTTCAAAAAAACAAAAGGAAAACTACTCTCTGGTGGTGAGCGTCGTCGTACAGAAATTGCTAGGGCTGTGGCTACGAACCCAAACTTTATCTTACTAGATGAACCTTTTGCTGGTGTTGACCCTATCGCTGTGGAGAATATCCAAATGTTGGTAGCAAAACTAAAACAGAAGAATATTGGTGTTCTTATCACAGACCATAAAGCAGATGAGACGCTTTCGATTTGTGATAAAGTCTATATTATGTTTGAAGGTGACCCTTTCGCTGATGGAACTCCAGAAGAAGTATCGGCTCACAAAGGTGTAAAAGATGTTTACTTTGGTAGTAAGTACGAATACAAGCGTAAAGTATTTGACTTTGATAAAGATTTTAAAGATGAATTTTAAAAAATCATTGTATTGTTTGTGGATTTATATTTTTATCAGTCTTATTTTTTTTAGTTGCCAAAAAGTAGAAAAAAAACAGTTTGAGGATAGTTATATTTCTGCCATTGACTCGCTCATCGAATCTACTACTGTTAAGCCTTTTAATGGAGTTGTTTTGATGGTAAAAGATGGAAAACAAATCTATTCTAAAACTCAAGGCTTTGCAAACAGAGAGAAAAAAATTCCTCTGACGCCTGAAAATCAATTTGTTATTGGTTCTATAAGTAAGCAAATAACGGCTGTTATGATTTTGCAAGAATATGAAAAAGGCAGTATAAATCTTAATGAACCTATACGCACCTATTTTCCAAACGTAAAACAAAAATGGGCTGATTCTGTAACCGTTCATCATCTCTTGACGCACACACACGGCATTAGAAACTTAAATGAACCACTAGCATTTCCTTTGGGAAGCAAGTTTGAATACTCTCAATTAGGGTTTAAACTTCTTGCTAATATTTTGGAAAACGTAAAAAAGCAATCTTTTGAAGAAATTTCAACTACTTTTTTCAAAACTATTGGACTGAAACATACTGCTTATCCTAGCATCGAAAACAAAAAAATGATAACAGCAGGTTACACAGAAACAGAAAGTGGAAATATTATCTATGAGGAAAATACATTTCAGAATTATGTAGCAGCAGGAAGTTTTATTTCTACAGCACAGGATTTAGTAAAGTGGAACACACTCCTTCATAATGGAAAATTACTCAAAAATGAAACTTTTAAGCTAATGACCAAACAGTATGAAACAAGAAAACATCCTATTTTTGGAAGTATTGAATACGGTTATGGTCTTACGTTTCAAAAAAATGAGCAGGATATTCAGATTGGAGCATTAGGGTTTGCCCCTGGATTTGTGTCTTCTAACTTTTATTTTCCTCAAACAAAAACAAGCCTTATCATATTAGAAAATACGGCTTATAAATTACCTAATTTTAAAAAGACATTTTACCATCATACTGAATTATTGAAAACAGTAAAGAATAATAATCAACCAAATTAAAAATGCAAAAAATAAAATCAACAACCGTCCTTGCCATTTCTCACAACGGACAAATTGCCATTGGAGCAGACGGACAGGCAACTATGGGAAATACAGTAGCCAAATCTACTGTCAAAAAAATTCGTAAAATTGCAGATGGAAAAGTAATTACAGGCTTTGCTGGCTCAACTGCCGATGCCTTCACACTTTTAGAACGCTTCGAAGAAAAACTAAACTCGTACGGTGGAAATGTAAAACGCTCTGCCATCGAACTTGCCAAAGATTGGCGTACAGACCGTTACCTTCGTAAGCTAGAAGCAATGATGATTGTGGTAGATAAAAATGGAATCTTAAATATTTCGGGTTCTGGAGATGTTATTGAACCAGATGAAGAAGTAGAATCTATCGGCTCTGGAAGTATGTATGCAAAATCAGCTGCTATTGCGCTCAAACGCCACGCACCACACCTTTCAGCAGAAGAAATGGTAAAAGAAGCACTCACTATTGCTGCTGATACGTGTATTTATACAAACCATAACTTTATGATAGAAACACTTTAGAATTAATGATAAATGGTTAATTATTAATGATGAATGAAAAGCCAACTACTAAATTTTTCATTGTTCGTTATTCATTTTCAATTAATTCGAAAAGTTTCCTCCAATAAAATAACGCTCGTCTCCTTTGATGAGCGTTCCTTCAAAATTTCCTTTGGTTATTCCAGCCGAATCCAAAACGGACAAATGTACCGTTCCATCTTCTAGGTCACCTTCAATTTTTTCTTGTCCTTGTGTGAGCATTACATGGACGGTGGCATAAGGAAGATTATTTTGAGCTATTGGATAAGAACCCGTTTGTATTTTTTCTGCAAACAACAAAACCTTTGCGTGTTTATTGCTCACGCTTAGTTTTTCACTTTCGCTAGAGCTTTCACTGGCAATGTCACTCTCACTTCTTGCATCATCTAAGACGATTACTCTTTCTATTTTGAAAGTCTGTTCTGGAATGGAAATTTGTCGTAGAGCTTCTGTGGGTGCTTCTTCGTAGAGTTCATCCTGTGCTTCATCTAGCTTTTCTCGTTTTTTCTTATCCGACATTGCTCCTGCTTCTGTACTTTCTTGGTTACTCGTCGGCATAGAGCCTGATTTGTTAGCAGAAGAACAAGATTGGAAAATAACGATAAGACAGCACACAGAAAGTATATATTTCATATTTAAAATGGTATTTTGATATCAAGATTATGTCATCAAAAATAGGGTAAATTCATCGTTTTTCAGAAAAACTATGGTTTTTAGAAAATCAATACCTATTTTGTTTTGCATCATTGTCTAAACTTAAGGAATATAAACCAAGATTATAAGGCAGTAAATCATCATTAATATCTCTAATAAGACTTGTTAGCATTTCTTTATGCTCTCTTATAGCTGATAAATCTGTTTCAAATTCTGAATCTTCTTCATACAGTTCTATCATTTTTTGTGTCTCCAAAATTAGATGTAACGTTCTAAATATAGATTTTTCGCAAGCTCTTTTATTCATTTTATTTGATATAATGTAGAGAATAGAATTACTATTCTTGAAGCAAAAATACAGTAAAATAATTTCATATCTACTTCTTATTCCTATAAAAATCTATCAAAAACCCGAAGCCAGCGACAGAAAACACAAGACCCAGAACTCCAAAAATGAGAGACATTCCATACAGCGAAAAAAACGAAATCTCAACTTCAGTATTCGGCTCATTTGGGAAGTAAACAATCTCTACACTATCGCCCACGCTGTACGGTTCATAATCTGACGTAGCATTGCTCACAAAGGTTATGGTATTATTTTCTTCGTCTTGATATTCAAAAATGGGAGTATATTCATAGCCTTCAAAATCTTGTTCTTCTCCTAAATCAATAACAAGAGCTTTAGTCTTTTTTCCATTTTCTAATAAAAATGAGCTTTGTTTGTAGTTACTAAAGGTAATGAAGAGAAATACCCAACCTAGTAACAATAAAAATCCAAAAATGAGAGGTTTCATAAATTATAATTTGAAAAGTATATTAGATATTTTTTACTCCAAAGATTCCTTCAAAACTACTCTATCATCAAAATCAAAACGCTCTCCATTTATTTCTTGATAGGTTTCGTGTCCTTTTCCAGCCACTAAAATAATATCGTCTTTACTTGCCATACTACAAGCTCTTTCAATGGCTTCTTTGCGTAAAACTATCGTCTGATATTTTGAAGGCTCTACTTCTTTTACCCCCTCTAACATATCTTGTAAAATATCTTCTGGCTTTTCTGTTCTTGGATTATCTGATGTAAAAATGCTCCACGTACTATAATTCGTAGCTATTTTTGCCATTTCTGGTCGTTTGGTTTTATCTCTATCTCCTCCACAGCCCACAACAGTAATTAGATTTTGATGAGGCTTTTTTATCTCGCTAATTGTTTTTAAAATATTTTCAAGTGCATCGGGCGTATGAGCATAATCTACAATCGCATGAACTCCTAAAGATGACGTATAACGCTGAAAACGACCATTTACTCCTTTTATATTGGAAAGCTCTGTCAAAATTTCATCTTCATCTTCTCCCAAAAGCATCGCCACAGCATAGACAGCCAAGAGATTGTAGGCATTAAAATGTCCGATGAGTTTTGTCCATGTTTCTTTACCATTGATTTGCCCGTTAAGACGCTCTTCTATCTGTAATTGCATTCCTTCAAAAGAACTATCCATAATTCTGACTTTATAATCAGACATAGATTTCATAGAATATGTTACGTGTTTTGCCTTACAGTTTTGAAGCATAACCAAACCTCGCTTGTCGTCTTGATTGACAAGTGCAAAAGCTGTTGTGGAAAGCATATCAAAAAAGCCTTTTTTTGCTCTGATATATTCAGCAAATGTTTTATGATAATCTAAATGGTCGTGTGAAATATTTGTAAACACAGCTCCTTTAAAATGCAGTCCTTCAATGCGTTTTTGTACGACAGCGTGTGAGCTTACCTCCATAAAAACGTGAGTACAGCGTTTTTTTACCATTTCTGCCAATAGCTTATTGAGTTCGACAGGATTTGGGGTAGTATGCGTAGATGGATAAATACGAGTTTTTATTTTGTTGTGAATAGTAGAAATAAGTCCGACGTTGTATCCTAGTTTTTTAAATAATTTGTACAAAATTGTTACAACTGTTGTCTTACCATTCGTACCTGTAACACCTACCAATTTTAGTTTTTTAGACGGGTTTCCATAATAGTTCCCTGCCAACAATCCTAAGGTTTTGGCTGTATTTTCTACCTTTACATAGATAACTTCCTTTTCCAAATACACAGGCAAAATTTCACAGACAATAGCCTTTGCTCCATCTTGAATAGCTTGCTTTATGAACTGATGCCCATCAGCCACCGTACCTTTCAAGGCTACATAAATATCATTTGGTTTTATCTTACGAGAGTCAAATTGAATTTCATTGATAGTAGTGTCTAAATCTCCGTGTAAAGACTCTACTTTTATATTTTTGAGTAACTCTATTATTTTCATGACTAATTATTTTTTATTGGGAAGGTCTGTTTTAGTAGTGCTTATTTTTTTAATCTATTCCAAGTAACTTTGTTTTGATTCTTGGTTACAAAATCAATAAAGTAGTCCAACTAAGTTTCCTATATAAATAAAAAAAACAACGCAATTTAATCAAAAATGCGTTGTTTTCTCTTGTTATTTAAAATCAAGTGTTATATCAACATAGGTAATAAAACAAGAATAACTCCTACAATGATAGTTCCTATTCCAGCTGTTACAAAACTGGTAAATAAGCCAACTACTCCCAAAATAATGAGTAAAATTCCAATGAATCTCAATATTCCACCAAGAGCAGTAGAATCTTTACTTTCTTTAATAGACTTTTTTTCTGCTTTAGCTTGTTTCTTTTCTATCTTTTTGAGCTTCTTAGTTAGCATCTTGGCAGCTAGTCGCTGTTTGAAGTTCATTTTAGATTTGTTCGCTTCTAGCTTTTCTACAAGTTCTTTAGAAGTGATAGTCTTTTCCGACGCTGTTTTTGTAGTTGCTTTAGCTTCTGATTTATTCGCTTCAGAAACTAAACTATTAGAACTACTTTCGGCAGGCATAAAGCCAAAAGATGAGAATGTGACAAAAAATGAGAGGATTACAATAAAAAAATACTTCATATTAATAAAAAATTAAAGATTAAAAAAATAGTGATTCCTAAATAGGACTTTCGCAAAATCAATTTTAGAAAAAATATTATTTTGTTTTATCATCTGTAAGAAAAAGGCACGCCTTTTCACTAACAAAAGAAAACATTTTTATCAAAATAAAATTTGTTTGTTATGTCAATGTGCGAGAGTTCTACTAGACTAAAATGTAGGAACAAGAAAATCAGAAAATTGAAGTTTTACTGATTTTCTTCCACAAAAAATTAAATAAGTTCTGGCAATAAGTAAACAAATATACCTACTATAATAGTAACTATACCTCCATAAAGGTTTAAAAATATGATACTTACAACACCTAAAACAATAAGTAAAATACCTAAAAGATGAAATAATTCTGTTGAACCTTTACTCTTTTTTGAATCCTTTACCTCTTTCTTCTCTGCTTTTTTAAGTTTTTTGATAAGAAGTTTGCTTGCTAGGCGTTCTTTCAGGCTCATTTCTTTCTTATTAGCTTCGTAGTTGGCTTCCATTTTTTGTTGAAGCTCTTTGGCAGTCATTTGTTTGACTTCTTTCTTTGTTTCTGTTTTCGCTTTGTTTTCTGATTCAGTTTTTGGTTTTTCAGAGGCAACGGCTGCACTTGCTGATGCACTAGCAGACTCTGCTGGCATAAATGCAAACGAAGAAAATCCGAATACTAAAAGTAGGAGAGTTAAAAAGGTAGTTTTCATAAAAATTGGGGTTAGATTGAAAAAAATATATAACTTGAATAAAAAAAAGTTCTAAAAAAATAAAAGGATAAGCTCTGTGAGAAGTGGAAATGCCACCATAAAAAATAATGCTATTGAGCCTCCAAGAGCCAACCAAAGCAAAAACTTTGCAAACTTTGATATACTTTCACTAAAAAGAATCAGTATCAGAGAAAAAATTGCAATACAAGAAAATAAAACTCCAAAAATAATATTTCCTGTCAGAAAACTCATCACAGTTCCTAAGGTAGCTGCCCAAGCTATTAGACCAAGCGTATGTTTTGTTGTCCAGTAAAGCTGTTTTTTTGCATCTTTTTTAGCTTTTTTGCGATTCTTATTTTTTAGAACTAGCTTTAGAATAGAAAGTTTTTTTCTAAGTGAAATTTTATTCTCATTCTTCCTATTTTTCACAACTTTAGTTCTGTAAATGTTTTTACTTGTAGAATTTTTCCAATAATTTAACGTGTGTTTTTTGTCTGATGTAGCTACTTTAGTGTTTGGTTTTGCCTCTGCTATCTTTTCAGAAGAACACGAAAAAACCAAACCTTTGGCTTTTGGAAATAAAGCAAAGAAAAATACAGCAACAAGCAAAGTAAATTTTAGTTTTATCATAAGTAGCTATGTTTGTGGAGAGTTGAAAACAGAATATCTAAAAAATGACTAACTTTCCAAAAGTATATTTCTCAAGAAAGTTATTCATTTATCTATCGTATTGCAGAAAGAAACTCAATCCATTATGTTTGTAACTAGAGATTTTCAACTTTTACAAAACATATAAAGAAGAGTGATTAAGTCATAACAAAATATGAAAATTATAAATAAAAAATATTTTTTCCATCTAACTGTCTTATTTTTTAGCTTTGCTTTCTGCAATTTTTACAGCTTCGGACAGACAGAGAACGAAAAAAACAACCTTCCTAAAATAACAGGTTCTTTTTCAAAAGATAGCTTAAAAATGGGAAAACATATTCCGTTTAAAGTGGTCTTTGTACACCAATACGATAAAGAGGTTATTTTTGCAGATTCTACCTACAACTTCAAGCCCTTTGAATGGGTCAAGACAGAGGCTTTTCCCACACAAACTACGTCAGAAGGCATCGCTACTGATAGTGCCATTTATTGGCTAAGAACTTTCGAACTAGATACTATCCAATCCCTCAAACTTCCTGTTTTTGTATTAAATCAAAACACAGGCGATACGTTGAAATATTTTACAGAGGTTTCCACCAAAGAGACGGATTTTGTTTTGGCTCAAGACACTTTAGAAAGGATGTTAAGGGAAGATGATATTACTTTTTATAAGAATACGACTTTTATAGACATTCCACGCTTCACAAATTATCCTTTATACGGATTGGCATTTGTTGTTTTGGTAGTAGCCATAATTTTGTTTTTTGTCTTTTTTGGAGAAAGTATTCGAAGAAGCTACCGTTTGAAACGCCTACAACGCCAACACGAAAAGTTTATTCAAGAATATGCTAATCAGTTAGGAAGTATTGA
The DNA here is from genome assembly GCF_020630935.1 of Bernardetia sp. Classification (NCBI taxonomy): domain Bacteria; kingdom Pseudomonadati; phylum Bacteroidota; class Cytophagia; order Cytophagales; family Bernardetiaceae; genus Bernardetia; species Bernardetia sp. The sequence goes on along the minus strand of NZ_JAHDIG010000053.1, from coordinate 1,995 downwards.
AAATCCAGAAGCCACTGACCATACATTAGGAATGTGGAAATCGTATATTGAAAAGCTCAAAAATGAGCCTTTTACCACCTATACTTCTAGTGAAATTGCTCGCTTGACAAAAAATGAAGCCTTAGGACAAAACTTGAAAGTCATCGATAGGGCAATTTATGGAGGACAAATAGATAAAAATACAGAGCTTGCTCTTCAAAATTTAAAAAACTATGCCATCAATATTTTTGAAAAACGTTTGGCAGAACTGCGAGTAACTTCTGAAAACGAACTAAATAAACAATCTCAACAGTAAGGAATAAAAAGGAAATTAAATCAAGAAAAAATGTTTAGTAAGTCAAGTTTTGAATGGTTAGATTTTAAATGGTTCACTATCGAAATGCTTCAAAGTTTCGACTGGCAGAATTCATTTTGGCTCTACGCTATTATTGGAGTTCCATTATTATTTGTCTTGAAATGGCTCATTTTTGTAAAATTTAGACAAAAATTAGAAGTTGCTTTTCCAGACACTAGCTTAAAATCAGACTTTTGGACAATCTTACGACACATACCCAAGCTATTTTTTAGTCTGTTTTTGATTTTTATCTTGATTGCGCTTGCTCGCCCTCAAAAAACTTCGGAACAACCTCCAGAGCAATACACAGAAGGAATTGATATAATGCTAGTTTTGGATATTTCAGAATCTATGCAAATTGAAGACCTCAAACCCAATCGTTTGGAATCTGCAAAACAAGTGGCAAATAACTTCATCAAAGGACGTTTACAAGACCGTATCGGAATTGTTGTTTTTGCTGGCGATGCCTTTAGTCTTGCTCCACTTACCACAGACTACGAACTTTTGTATGGCTACTTAGAAGAAATTGATTTTAGAATGATACAACGAGGAGGAACAGCCATTGGAAGTGCCATCGGAGTAGGAACAAACCGAATGAGAGAAAACGAAGAAGTAGAATCAAAAATAATGATTCTCTTGACAGATGGAGAGAGCAATGCAGGAACACTTGACCCTAACACGGCAGCCAAATTAGCTTACGGATACGGTATCAAAATTTATACGATTGGTGTTGGAAAGCAAGGAAGAGTGCCATACAGAAACCGTTTTGGTCAGATACAATATATCGAAAACTCTTTAGACGAGTCTGGAATGAGAGAAATTGCACAAATAACAGGAGGAGAATTTTTTAGAGCGACAGATAACAAATCATTAAGTTCTATTTTTGCTACTATTGATAAATTAGAACGCTCTGAAATCAAGGAAAATAAGTTTACCCTTACCAATGATTATTATGAAATCTACCTCACTTGGGCATTTATATTTTTCATTATTTGGCTAGGCTTGAAAAACACTTTTTTAGTGAGTGCTTTGGAGGATTAGTAAGCTAAAAACAAAAAACCATTCTTTTTACAAGAATGGCTTTCTGTCTTAAAATATTGGCGAAATATCTAGGTTTTAAGTTGTTTTATTTTTCAATTACTTTTTTAAAGTCGTTTTTAATCTGTATTGTAATTTCATTTTTCCCTTGTACAAAAAATGCTTGATTAATTTCGTCTACTTCAAAGTCATTTAGTGTTTTTATAGGAAATTTTTTGAGATTATACTTATCTAATGTGTCTATTTCATTTAGGATTATTCCTTTATCTCCCTCTATTTTCACTTCTATTACATTCACTCTTGGATGGCGAGGGTTTCTATTAAGGGTATCAGGTGATACAACCAAGTAATACTTATTATTGTTATAATGCCTATGTCTAAAAATTTTTCCTAGCTTGTTTTTTTCATCACGAGGTTCATTTGGGATACGATTTAGAAAATGTAATGATAAATCTATTTGATATTGTTCCAAATCTATTATTCCCTGTTGTATTTTTCCATATTTTTTTATTAAATTTTTACTATATAATATCTGTGCTTGGTCAAGCATGAGTTTTGAATCTTTTTTCAATCCATTCTTAGTTGTTTTTCTGATTTCGTACTCTAATTCACAAATCCTTTTA